>DASUPX010000350.1:0-9266 GCA_036280905.1 Rubrobacter sp.
CCGCATCGAGGTCGAGGCCCCGTGGACAGAAGTAGGGGAGGTCGCCGCGCGCCTGATCGACCGTGGCTACACGGGCAAAGCCGTCCTCCACGTAAGCTAGAATCTGCGGGGTCGGGCCCGCGTGACGATTGGCGTACTTCAACGCGCGAGACTAATGGGTCACCTCACCGGCGAGGATGCTTCTGGACCGGCCCCAACATCAAGAAACTGAGCACCGCCCCGGCAGCCCCCACGGCCGCGATGAGCCACATTACGTCCGAGAACCCGCCGGCGATGCCCTGGCGAGCACCGGCGACGAAGGCCTCCCTGGTACGGGGCTCCAGCTCCTTTGCCGCGCTTCCAAGCGCACCAGGAGATCCGCTCAAGACCCGGTCGAGCTTCGTCTTCTCGACCTCTCCCGCCTTCGCCCTGTCCAGGTGTTCGTCGAGCGTCGCAACCCCCTGGCCCACGTACAGGATCGTTCCGGCCGCGATGACGAACACCGCGCCCAGAAAGCGGGCCATGTTGATCACCCCAGCGCCCTGTCCGGCCTCTCCGGCTGGGACTGAGGACATGCCTGCCGCGGAGGTGGTCGAGTAGGTCAGCCCTACCCCCAGGCCACACAGCACTATGGGCAAATAGAGGTCGGCCTCCGTGGTGCTGACCCCTACTAGCGAGAGCATCACGAAGCCCGCTGTCATTACCAGCAGGCCGACGACCACAGGAATCCGGTAGCCGATCCGGTCCGCGATCCGGCCCGACGGGTAGGCGAAGAGGAACATCGAAACCGTGTAGGGTAACAACACCAGGCTGGCGTGCAACGGCGAGAGGTCGAAGAGCACGGAGGACTGGGCGTACAGGTTGAAGAAGTAGAGCAGCCCGATCAGGCCAACGGTGTTGGCGAACGTGCCGAGACAGCCACCGACGAAGCGACGCCTCCGAAACAGAGCGAGGTTTAGCAGGGGATTGTGCCGGCGCAACTCGACCACCAGGAAAGCCACCAGCGACGAGAGACCGATGCACAGCGTGACCAGAAACCTGGTTGATGCCCACCCCCAACCCTGTCCCTGCTGAAGCGCCAGCACCACCAGGAAACTTCCCGAGCCGAGCAGGATCGCCCCAACGATATCGACCGCGATCCCCCTTCGGCCGCCCGGCAGGCCACGCAACGAGGAGAGCAAGAGCGCCGCGGCGATCAGCAGGAGGGCCACGTCGGTCCAGAAGATCACCCGCCAGGAGATGGCCTCTGTGAGGATCCCCCCGTACAGTGGCCCGAAGGCGAAGGCGAGCATGGAGACCGCTCCCCACACCCCTAAAGCGGTCCCGCTCTCTTCCCTGGAGAAGGTGTCGTTGATGATCGCCATGGTGGCCGGCATAAGCACGGCGCCACCCGCGCCTTGCAAGGCCCGGCCCCCGATCAGCTGTGCACCCGAAAACGAGGTGGCGACCACCACAGACCCGACCGCGAAGAGACCGATGCCTACTAGCGTGATCGGTGTCCTACCGAGGATGTCACCTACCTGGCCGCCGAGCACCACGAGCGCCGCCGCCGCCAGCATGTAAACGTCCAGCGCCCAGCTCAGGGTGGAGGTCGAGAGGGAGAGGTCGTCTGCTATCGTGGCGACCGCGGTGTTGATCGCCGTGGTGTTTATGCAGATTACGAAGACGACCAGGCAAACGACGGTCAGGGCGACCCACTTGTTCGGCCTAGAAGTGGCTGTTCTACACTCTAGGTTCGCCACGCCGCTCTCCATCGGCCATCCTCTACGGCCTCCCGCCCTCCCGAACTTCGGGGTCATGCCGGACCGTGGGACTACGCGGTCGCCCTTCTACGGCAACCACCGTCCTCTGACGATACTTATGGTAGCTGTTCTCCGGTTCGCAGGTAAGGGCTGGCGCACCCGCTTGGCCCAGAACCGTCTGTCCCGGACGTCCTCGCCCGGGTCCCACCGCAGCCCCCGCGTCCTGGACGCCCCGGCTTCTCTTAACGTCTCGCTGCCGTGGAGATGGGGGTCAGGCCGGCCTCTATGGCCTCCCTGCGGTCTTCGAGGAAGGGGGGTAGAGAGAGCCTCTCGCCGAGGTGCGCGGCGTCTTCGTCGGTGGCGAATCCTGGCCCGTCGGTGGCGATCTCGAACAGCACCCCGCCCGGCTCGCGGAAGTAGATGGAGCGGAAGTAGAAGCGGTCAATCTGCGGCGTCACCCCGAGACCGGCGCGGCGGAGCCTCTCCCTCCAGGCGGCGTGCTCCTCGTCGTCCGGCGTTCTGAAGGCTATGTGGTGCACGCCTCCGCGTCCGAGACGCGTCCAGGAGGCATCGGGCCGCTCGACCACCCGAACCGTGGCCCCCGGGCCACCCTCGCCGACCTCGAACGTTACGGTCTGGCCACCGGCATGAACGCTCTCGTCCACCTTCCGGAAGCCGAGTATCTCGGTCAGTACCAGGGCCGTGGGGTCGAGCTCGCGAACCGTCAGATCTACCGCCCCGAGGCCCAGGATCCCAACCTCCGCCGGAACGGTGCTCTCCTGCCACGGAACCCCGCCGGGAACGCCCTGGCCCTCGTCCGCGGAGAGCCGCAGGCGCTGCCCCTCATGATCGGTAAAGTCCAGATGGGCGCGGCCGTTCTCCTCGATCTCGCCGTGTGGCACGCCGAGCTCCTGAAACCGGCCAACCCACCACTCGAGCGCCGCCCGGTCGGGAACGCGCAACTCGGTGGTCGAGACCTCACCCGCGCCAGGGCTGTTGGGGGCGATGCGCAACTGGGGCCAGTCGAAGAAGGTGATCTCGGTCCCCGGGTTCCCTACCTCGTCTCCATAAAATAGGTGGTAGGCCGACACGTCGTCCTGGTTGACGGTTTTCTTTACGAGCCGGAGGCCGAGCACGTCCGTGTAGAACGCCACGTTCTCCGCCGCGTCTGTGGTTACCGCCGTCATGTGGTGCAATCCGCCAAGTTCCATCTGCGTCCTCCGTTCTATGTTCCTTTTCAACGTCTAACCGCGCGGTACGAGCGAGCGGACCCCGTTGCCTATTCTCTGGACGGAGAACCCCTGTACCCGGTGCTGGTAGTAGAAGAAGTCCACGTCCAGCGGCGAGAGCAACGCCGAAGCGAGATACTCTAGGTCCTGCCCGTCCTGCACCTCACCCTCACGGACCGCGCTACGCAATAGCCCCAGCACCGTGGAACGCCGCCAATCGTACGCGGGGTGCGAGAATCGCTCCAGGCGGTCGGCCCCACACAATGGCTCGTGACCACCGTAGAGCAGATCCAGGTTGTCTGCCGTGAAGACGACTAGCGAGCCGAGGAAAGCATCTAGTTTCTCCAGGGCGGAAGCGCCCGGATCCCTTAGTATCTCCAACGTCTGCCGCTGCAGGTTCCTCGTGGGCTCATCCAGTAGCGCCTGGCAGAGAAAACCTTTGTTCGGGAAGCGCCTGTAGAGCGTGCCCTTCCCGACGCCCGAGGACCTCGCCACCTCTTCCATCGTGACGCCCGTGACGCCGCGCTCGCCAAAAAGCGTCCTGGCCGTGTCGAGGATCACACGCCGGTTGCGCGCCGCGTCCCTGCGCTCCCTCCGGCCCGCGGGACGCCCCAGGTGGTCCAGGTTCCAGACCTCCTCACCCCGCTGCTCTCTCGCTCGCCCCACCACGATCACCCTCTACAAAGGCCCTTTCTCGTAGGCCGATCCCGAATTTTCCTTGACACCGGCAGTCTACCGCGCTACCCTCGATCTTTAAAGCGGACGCAAGTCCGTTTTTGTGAACAGAGTTGCAGGACGGTCGAAGACAAGGAGGCGGAACGTGGAAGCGAGAGAAGAAACGAAGCGTGTGATCCTGGTGAGCGGGGCTACCGGGCAGCAGGGTGGGACTGTGGCCCGTAACCTGTTGAAGAGGGGATTCGCTGTACGGGCGTTGACCCGTGATACCGAGAAAGCGGCTGCGAGGGAGTTGGCTGACCTGGGGGCCGAGGTGGTTGGCGGCGATCTCGAGGACCGGGAATCGGTAGACCGTGCCCTAGAAGGCGTCTACGGGGTGTTCTCGGTGCAGCAGTTCTGGGGCATAGGTGCTGAGGGCGAGATTCGTCAGGGTGTATTGCTCGCGGACGCGGCCAGGGCGGCCGGTGTCCAGCATCTCGTCTACAGCTCCGTGGGAAGCGCGCACAGGGAGACGGGCATCCCGCACTTCGACAGCAAGTGGGAGGTCGAGGAGCACGTGCGGGCTAGCGGCGTACCGTATACGGTGTTGCGTCCCGTCTTCTTCATGCAGAACTGGGAGTTCATGCGCGAGCCTGTCCTCGGCGGGGCACTTCCCCAGCCGTTGGATCCGGACAAGCCCTTTCAGATGATCGACTCCGATGACATCGGGGTATTCGCGGCCGATGCCTTCGACGATCCGGAGACCTGGGTCGGGCGCGAGGTAGACATCGCCGGTGATGAGCTGACCATGCCGGAGATCGCCGGCGTGTTCTCGCGTGTGATCGGGCGAAACGTGGACTACGTGCAGGTCCCCTGGGACGCGTTCGAGGAGCAGATGGGGGAGGAGTACGCCGTAATGTACCGGTGGTTCAACGACCACGGCTATGAGGCGAACATTGCAGCCCTCAGGGACGAGTACCCCGAGCTGTCCTCCTTCGAGCAGTATCTCCGGGCCCACGGGTGGGAGAACGCCGAGGTCCCCTCCGGGACGGGCGCTGGCAGCTAGTCGCCCGGGGCCGCGAACGACGGTAACATAGGGGTGTGAAGAGCGGAACACACACCTTTCTCCCGACCTCCCGCGTGCACTTTGGCGAGGACGCCCTCGGGAGATTGCAAGAGGAGGCCCGGCCCTACGGTCGGGCCTTCGTCCTGACCGGCCGCAGCCTGAACGAGAAGACGGATCTCATCCGGAACGTCGAGGCCTTGCTGGGCGGCAGGCACGCGGGAACCTTCGCCGGGATCGGGCAGCACACCCCGGGTGGGACCGTCGAGGAGGCCGCCTCGCACGCTGAGGATGCCGCAGCCGACCTGCTCGTCGCCGTCGGCGGCGGCAGCGTCATCGATGGCACCAAGGCCGTCGCCAGGCAACTCGGCTACCCCGAGCAGGTGGCGGTACCGACCACCCTGTCCGGCGCCGAGTGGGCCCAGAGGGTGGGTGTTACAGACGAGAGCGAAGGGCTCAAGAAGGGCTTCGCCGATCCGAGAACGGTGCCGCCCGTCGTGATACTCGATCCCGCCGCGACCGTCTACACGCCCGAGCCCCTCTGGCTCTCGACCGGTATCAGGGCCATAGATCACGCGGTCGAGGGATACCTCTACGGCGGCGACCACCCCATAACCGACGTGACCGGCCTGGAGGGCGCGCGCCGCCTCATGGAGTACTTGCCACGTTCGAAACGTTCGCCGGAAGACCTGGAAGCGCGCCTCGAGTTGCAGCTCGCCGCCTGGCTCGCGTACTTCGGGCCGATGAACACGCCCATGGGGCTCTCGCACGAGCTGGGGCGCAGGATCGGGGCCAGCTATGATGTTCCCCACGGCATAACCTCTTGCATCGTTCTCGCAGCGAGCCTGGAGGTGCTGGGAGCGCGGATACCGGGTGAGCGCTGGAGCGGGCTCTCTGAGGCGCTCGGCGGGGAGCCGCCGGAGCGGATAGCCGCGCTCGTACGGGACCTCGAATTGCCGGCCAGCCTGCGCGAGGTCGGCGTGCCCGAGGAGGAACTCGAGCCTATTGCCGCGGAGTACGGGGACAGGCAGGTTGACGTGTCGGACATTTTCAGGGCTGCCTACTAGGCTGGTTTGCCCGTGATCCCCGCGAAGCTCCGGCCGGGCGACGAGGTCAGGGTAGTCTCACCCGCGGTCAGCCTCGGGTTCATCCCGGAGGAGCAGAGGACCATGGCCAGGGAGCGGTTCGAGGCGCTCGGGTTTCGCGTTTCGTTCTCCAGCAACGTCGAGGTGTTGGACCGCTTCGATTCTTCGCCCGTGGAGGTGAGGGTTTCTGACCTGCACGAGGCGTTCTCGGACCCGGAGGTCAGGGGAGTCTTTACCACCCTTGGCGGCTACAACAGCAACCAGTTGCTCGATTACCTCGACTACGAGCTGATCGGGGCCAACCCAAAGGTCCTCTGCGGCTTCTCGGACATAACAGCGCTGGCCACCGCGATCCACGCGAGGACGGGCCTCGTCACCTACTCGGGACCCCATTTCACCACCTTCGCCATGAAGCGTGGCATCGAGTACACCACCGAGTTTCTGGAGCGCTGCCTGATGCGCGAGGAACCCTTCGAGGTGCCGCCCGCCGACCACTGGAGCGACGACCCGTGGTACGAGGATCAGGAAGCCCGCGACTTCGTGCCCAACCCCGGCTACGAGGTCATCCACGAGGGCGAGGCGGGGGGGAGATTGCTCGGGGGAAACCTTGGCACCCTGGCCCTCCTGTTCGGCACCCCGTACATGCCCGACCTGGAGGGGGCAGTTCTTCTGCTAGAGGATGATGAGGAGGAAAGCGCCTTTACGTTCGACAGGCACCTGCAATCGCTCATCCATCAACCCGGGTTCACGGGCGTGAGGGGACTGGTGATCGGAAGGTTCCAGAGAGCATCGGAAATGGACCTCGACACCCTGAAGGCCATCATCGGAAGCAAGCGGGAACTCGACCGCCTTCCCGTCGTCGCCAATGCCAGCTTCGGCCACACCTCGCCACAATTCACGTTCCCGATCGGGGGCTATGGCACGTTACGAGCCGAGAACGGTCGCGTGGAGTTAAGGATCGACGAGCATTAGAGCGCTTCGGTAGGGGCGCTTCGCGAAGCGCCCCTACCTCTGGTTTCGGGCTAAGAACAGTGAGAAGCTTACGCTACCGTTTCAGGTCGCGGGCTCTCTGTCGGGTATTGTGCCTTCCAGACGTCGAAGCCGCCTTCCAGGGCGGTTGCCTCGTAACCCATTTTGTTTAGTTTCCGCGCCACCCGGGCGCTGGTAGCCTCGTCCGGTCAGGTGCAGTAGGCTACGACGCGTTGCCCTACTATTTGACTCCCGCGCTCCCGTTCTCGTGCCCATTCGTCTATCTCGTCAGGAGCGACCCTCACGGCGCCGGGGATACGGCTGTGATCCTGCTCGTACTGCGAGCGGGTGCGGACGTCGAGTACGACGGGCGGATTCCGCTCCCCCAGCATTCCGGAGAGTTGTGAGGCGCTTATCCTGATTGACTCGCTCGCGGCACCCTCGAAGATGCCGGCGGCATCGTCCCTCTCCTCCTCGTGGGTCTCCCTCATGACCGCCTCGCCGTAGCGGCGCGAGAGGGGTGTGGCCGAGGCCCCGTGGATCACGACGGAGACGGTGACTACCACGCCAACGACGCCAAGCAAGAATTCGGAGCCAGCAACACCGGCCTCGACGACGAGGAGCGCCAGCAGCAAAGAATTCAGGCCGCGCGGGCCGAACCACCCGATAAACGCCCGCGCCGCGTTGCTCACGGCGGCCTTGCGCAACACCAGCCCTATCGCCAGCGGGCGGGCGATGAAGATCACCACCGCGGCCAGGATGAGCGAGGCCAGCATGGGCACCTCCGCGAACAGGTCGTAGATCACGACGCCAAACAGGATGAAGGAGAGCAGCATCGCCATCTCGCTCGTGGTCTCACCGTAGTCCAGAAAACACTGGCACAGGTCGAAGTTGAGCACCGCTACCGCCAGGCCGGCAGCGAAGGCGGCGAGGAAGCCATCACCGCCTAGTGCCGTTGCGCTCGCGTAGGCGAGAAGTACGATCCCGATGCCGTAGAGAGATTGGTAGACCTGGTTAACCGCGTAGCGTCGGTCCGCCTGGCTCATCAGCCACGCCGCGCCCGCGCCGATAACGAAGCCTATCACGGGCCCGAGTATGAGTACCTTTGCGATCAGCAGTGCCCACCCGCCCGCGCCAGAAGCCTCGTCGTTGGCGAGGGCGATCAGGATGAGCAAAGTGGGCAGCACGACGATGTCGTTGGTGCCGGCCTCGATGTTGAGGGCCTGCCTCACGGAGGCGGGTATGCGACTTTCTCTGACCACGTCGCGCAGCACTACGGGGTCCGTAGAGGCCAGGATGGTGCCGAGAAGCAACGCTTCGATCACCGCGATGTCGAGCAGGAGGTACGAACCAACGGCGATAACGGCGACGATCACGACCGTCCCCGGTCCAAGCGACAGTATGGGTACGAACCCGGCGCCGCCCGTGCCGATGTTGCCTATTCGCACGGCTTCCAGGCACAGTACCAGGGCGAGCGTCAGCGTTGCCACGGTCTCAAGCAGCGCGCTCTCGGGGCCCAGGTGCAGGAGGTCGAGGCGGCCGAGCAACAGGCCGAGGCCGAGGAAGATGATCGGGAACGAGATCGGCGCCCGCTCTACGAAGCCGGAGGTGAGGCCCGCGACGGTCAAGACCACGGCGACGAGCGCGAAGCCCGCGACCAACTCAGACAAGCCTCTCTCCCTCCGCTCGACCCGAGGCACGCCGGCCTTCGACGGGGAGCCCGGCCCGGATCCAATCCTGCTTTCCCGCGGCGTAGTGGAGGACCCTTTCGTAGCCCATTTCTTCGAGTTCGCGGGCCTCCTCCCTGGAGGCCAGGCAATCCGGGTTCATGCAGTAGACTACTATCTCGGTGGTCTTGTCAGGAAGCACCTTCTCCGCCTCATCCACGAACTCATATGGGAGGTTGATCGCGCCGGGAAGATGTGAGCTGGCGTAGTGCTGCGGGGACAGTGCTTCGACCAGCACGAAGTCTTCCCCGCGGTCCATCTTCGCCTTCAGGTGTTCCCGTGTAATGTTCGGTGCCATCTAACCTATCTCCAGTCGCGACTCTTCCAGGTCGAGATCGCGTTCGATGCGGTGCATGGCGTCGTCCCCGATGATGCCCTCGTCGCGCAACTCGATGAGCCTCTGGCGCTGTGCCAGCAGCAGCTCGGACATCAGGCGCTGGTAGTTGGCGGAGCGCTCTTCCACGCCGTCAGAGTCCTCCCCGAAGCGGGATGCGAACCTGTTGCGGCGGTAGTTGTACAGGCCTTCGACCCGCTCCGCCGTGTCCTCTCGTACCCAGTCTGCCTCCTTCAGCTCTTCCAGGCGCCGCAGCGCGGCATCGGCCACCTTGATGCGGCCCTTGTTCTCCTCCCGCTCCCCGATGTGGTCATCCTCCAGGCCGAGGGCTCTTATCAGGGGGGGCAGGGAGAGCCCCTGGACCACCAGAGTCGCCAGAATCACCGAGAACGTCAGGAAGATTATGAGGTCGCGTCCGGGGAACGGCGCGCCCGATGCGGTCTGGAAGGGCAGGGATAGGGCCGCCGCCAGCGAGATCACCCCC
>DASUPX010000351.1:0-4486 GCA_036280905.1 Rubrobacter sp.
ACCGCGATGAGAGGCGCGAGCTGGGCAACCGGTTGCTGGACCGGGAGCGCCTGCTGGCGCTTCTACGCTCGCGAGGGCGTCGAGAGCCTCCTCGAGGGTATCAGATAGATCAGATGTATTCCCGCGGTGTCCAACCGCGTAACGCCGGCCTCCTGCGCTAGGAGATCTCTGCCAGCAGGTCCTTTACGCTCTCCCTGGTATAGAAGTGCCAGTAGGCGCCCTCGCTCCGTAGCAACTTCTCCCCGACCTCCAGCATCATCGTTCGGTCGTAGAGGGGGTTCAGGTTCTTGCTCTCCAGGGGCACGTCCAGTTCTTCCGCGGCGGGGACGATGGCGGAGAGCGCCTTGCCCCTCGACTCGATGATGTCCTCGTAGCGGATAACGTTCGCTTCGGGCAGCTCTCGACGATACATCTCGCAGGCCCAGTCGAGCATCTTCAGCTTCCCTTCGATCGTACCTGCGCCTAAAGGCGCTATCTGACGCCTTAGCTCCTCGTCGAACATGCGGGCGGAATTGCCCCTCTGCACAGCTGGGTCGCGGGACGCGCGTGGCCGCCTCTTGCCGTCCGCGGGGCTTCCCGAACGCTTCCCAATGCTCGAACGCGAAGCCACAACCGACAGAGGATTGCGTATGATGGCGTAGCATGGGAACCGATGCTTGAGCTGTGGAAGCAGGGCGGTAAACATGCCAGGGTGCTTCATCACCAGATCGAATCCCCCTCTCACCTCCTTGTCTATAGAGACCACACCCTTCTCGAGCAACGAGTCCCTCTTGCCGCTCGCGTCGGGCTCGCCGTAGGTAGCAGCGGTAATCTCACCGCCGATGTGTTTGGAGACGGCCTTTCCCTCGGTACGTACCTTCTTTCGCGTCTGCCGATAGTACCTCTCGATGGCGTCACAGACGGCCTCTTTGTCCGGCATGAACCTGTAGAGCTTGCGTGGCGCCATGGGCTCGTCTAGCGCGATGGTGTTTCTTGCTTGGCTCAAGAGGTAGACCGACATGGTGGTGCCGCTGCGGTTAGGGCCGGTCAACACGATGTTGTGATGGTTTCTCTCGGTAACGGGCTCTCGCGTCACAGCTCCCCTCCTGATCGGTCAACTACCGAGCGGCGCATAGTATATGCGTTTGCGTGCCAGGTTTCTACGGACCTCAAACGGGCCGTGGCAGTACGTCGGGCGGGGTGTACGAGCAGCACGAACAACGCCAGACTCACCGGAGGCAAAACGTCCCCTGCTTCGTTGCTCAGTTTCCGGGTTTGATCGCCTCGCTGGTGCCGAGAACCCGGCCAGAGCCGTCTTCGGCCCGCACGGCCACATACGGCTGGTCGGTACGGATCACGATGGCCGTCTCGAAGCCCTCCCACGGGACCGATCCCACCGGCTCTAGCTTCGCGGAGTCTGACCCGGCGAGCACCCGCCAGGCGTCAACCTCCGTGGCGCCGTTCCAACTGGCGTAGATCTTCACCCTATCCTTGGCACCCCTCTCGGCCGCGACGGCAGGAGGCTCGTCCGGGCGTCCCGCCCACGGGAGTCGGAAGGCCCGGTAGGATTGGGTCTCGCCCAAGACCTCCAGGTCCAAGAGTAGTGTGCCGTCACCAGTGTACTCGGAGACGAACGGCTCGCTGCCCCAGCCTACGAACACGTTGCCGTTGGGTAGCGCCTGCAGGTTGCCCTGGGACGTAGAGAGGATCTTTTCGGGGTGGGTGTACTCCCGCATGAGGGTCGCCTTCATGGTGTACATATCGAGGTCGACCACTATCCCACGGGATTGCTCGCGCACCTTTGGCGGGGCACCGTTGTCGAAGATGGTTATGGTGCCATCCTGCTGGCGGCGGGCGTCGTGCTGGGAGATTGTGCGGGTACCCTCACCCATCTTGAAGTCGCTCCTCTTGCCGCCAAGACGCCAGATGACCTCGCCACTCGTGCGATCGATTTTGTAGACGGTGGAGGTTCCCTTGGCTGAGATCAGAAAGTAGTCGTCGTGATCCACGTCTATGGAGTTGATGTGGAAGTAATCTAGGGGTTCGTCCGGATCATCCGGTACCCCACGGTAAGACTCCTCGACGCCGACGTGGTCCAGGCTGTGCCACTCGAAGATCACCTCGCCCGTCTCGAGGTCGAGTTCCTGGGCTATGCCGTCCCATACCGGGGCGTCGCTAGGGCCGCCGATGGGGGAGAGGTCGGCCTTCGTTTTGGCGTAGGCCGTCAGGAGCGCGGTGTCCCGGGGAGTGATGGAGAACTCGTGCAGGTCACCATCGAGGCCTCCCCCCGCCTCTACCCGGCGGACCTCGCGGTAGGAGGAGTCGAAGATCACGTACTCCCCTACGCCGTGGCCGTCCACGATCCCGCCCTGCCACCAGGTGAGCACGGGCTCGCCTTTGTAAGTCTGGACCTTGAAGTCCGTCGCGTACCTGTCCTTGGAGAACCAGACGAGGCGCCCCTGGTTGTCCAGGATCATGGGCCCAGACTGTCCCGCGCCCTTCTTCACAGCGACGAAGACGTATCCGGGGGCGGTATCGCGCGCACGCACGTTGACCCCGACGGATGGCGGATGGAGTTCGGGCCTCGAGCGGAAGCTCTGCGTGGAGCCCTTCTGCCTGGGGGAGTTGATGGTAGAGATCCAGTCTGCCGGTTTGCATCCCAGCATGTTGAACAGAACGGCCCCCACGGCTCCGGCGCCCGCGGTCTTGAGGAACGCCCTTCGTGTGTGCCGCGCGCTCAAGTTCTTCCTCGTTTGGTCATAGAACCTTTACTTGTTGGACGAGGCTGCGCTTTGGGATCTATCCAGAAGACTGAACCAAAACGGGACAAGGTTAATCCGTCGTTCGGTCGGACGCAAGTCTGGTCCTTGCGGTTGCGTGGGCTGTTGCCGTGCTGACTAGCATGCGGCAAACGCCTATGATGTGAGTTCGCGTTAGGTAGACCTGGGTGAGGGCGTTGAAGGCGGTCATCGTGTCCGTGGCGTTGCTGTTGTCTATTCTCGAGACAGCCCGGAAGCCCTACTCGAGAAGGCGCATTAGAGCGTGTTGTGAACCTAGGCTGAGGATACCGGCCGCCTGCTGGAGGAAAAGGCAGACGAAAGCGACGAAGTGCAACCCTGCCACCGTCTCGGGCAGCCTCTCGTAATCCTTCACCAATCGCCGAAAGCGCGACGCCCATGCGAAATCGCGTTCCACCACCCATCTCCTCGGCAATAGTACGAAGCCGCGCTTGGCCTCCTCGTGCTTGACCACTTCGAGCCGGATGCCCTCTTCGGCGGCGAACCCGGAGGCTCTCTCGCCCGTGTATCCCTGATCTACGTAAGCCAACTCGACTGTCTCTCCGGTCGCTCGCTGGATCGCCTCGGAGAGCTCTTTCACCTCTTGGCGGTCGTCCTCGTTGGCCGGACTCACACGCAAGGCGAGCAAGTGTCCTAAAGTGTCCACCGCGGCATGCACTTTCGATCCCTTCTTGCCTTTGTGCCCGTCGTAGCCGCCCCGATGCCCACTCTCCGGAGTGGATCTCAGAGTGCGAGAGTCGAGTATGGCCGCCGTCGGGTCCGACGCCCGGCCCTCCGAAAGCCGCAAAAGCACGCGCAGATCGTGGACTATCTCCTCAAAGACGCCCGCTCTTATCCACCGCTGCGTCTGCTGGTAGACCGCCTCCCATGGAGGAAGGTCGTGGGGCATGTATCTCCACGCAGAGCCGGTGCGTACGATCCACCTCAGTCCGTTAAAGACCTCGCGCAGATCGTAGTGGCGTTGGGGTGCGTCTTCCCGGACAAGCGCGAGGTAGGAAGCCAGGAACGCCCACTCTTCGTCGGTAACATCACTTGGGTATGCTTTTCGAGTATCCATGCCCAGATGCTATCGTCCCTGAGCTAAAGTTCATAACACTCTCTAGAGTTCTAGATCTCTTGTAGATCTCGAAGCCGGTCTCTCTTGCGCACCGCACTAGCCGCGGGTCTGTTGCATCGGCAGCTACGGCGTTCTACCATGCGGAAAGGTAGGGAAGGCGGGGAGTCTTCGAAGGCTCTATCGATGGACGAACCTACTCCTGCGGGGGGCGGGGATACGGGTTGTACTGAGGGGGATGGGGATTGCATGACGGTCAACGGTAGTAACGCCAGGGGTTCGCAGGGTGGGGGCGACGAGCGGAGGGAGTCGCTCTCCCGGCTCAACATCCTCATCGCCACGACGGCTGCGATCATCGGTCTGATCTACGGTTATGACCTGGGCTCCATCGCCAGCGCCCTGCTCTTCCTGGTTCCCGCCTTCGACCTGTCCACCTTCATGACCTCCGTGGTGACCGCCTCGGTGGTGCTCGGGCAGCTTCTGGGGGCGCTCTTCGCGGGGCGCATCTCCAATACCATCGGCCGCAAACGCACCATGGTGCTAATAGCGCTGGGGTACGCAGCGTTCGCCGGCTTGCAGGGGCTGGCCCCCAACGAGTGGTTCCTGACCGTCGTAAGGTTCTTGCTCGGGTTGGCTATCGGCGTCTCCATAGTGG
>DASUPX010000352.1:0-4262 GCA_036280905.1 Rubrobacter sp.
AACGGCACCGACAGAGAGATCTATCCCTTCGCCGCCACTGATGATGACCAGCGTCTGGCCCGCCGCAACGATCCCGAGGAACGCCGCAAGCCTCAGGATGTTCATCGCCTGACCGTAGGACGCGAAGCCTGGCTGTACGAGCCCGCCGACCACGAACAGGACCAGGGCCAGAAGCAGGGCGATGGCGATGGGGTTCAGCCTGAGCCTCCTCAATTCCGCCTCCCACGTCCGAGGAGGGAGATCAGGCCGGGGCCGGCGAGGGCCGCAACCACGATCAGGCCGTTTATGAGGGTCTGCCAGGATGAGGGCGCGCCGGAGAAGGAGACTATGCTCTGGATGAGGCTGAGGATCACCACCCCGATTAAGGAACCGGCGACCCCTCCTTGCCCGCCGCTCAGACGCGTGCCCCCGAGAACGACGGCCACGATGGACTGCAGCATGAGATCCGTCCCCCCGATGGGGTTGCCGGTCCCGGTGCTCAGGGCTAGCGCAAGGGCGCCGGCGGAGGCCATGAGACCCGCTATGCAGTAGGAGAGGAAGCGCACAGATGAAACCGGCACGCCGCTGACGAACGCAGAGAGATCTCGCCCCCCCGTTGCGTACAGGTACGTCCCGTACCGCGTGGATCTCAGCAGGCCCCACAGCAGTAGCAGAGCGGCCACCACCCAGAGCACCACTGGTATCCCCAGGGGATTGGTGTAGTAGAAACCGACCAACCCAGACGGCATGGCGCCGCCCGGCTCGGGGAGCACGTAGAGCGCCAGCCCGGCAAAGATGAAGCTCGTCGCGAAGGTCGTGACGATGGGCTGGAAACGGAGCACGGCGACGCAGAAGCCGTTGAGCGCCCCGGCCAGGATGCCGGCCAGAAATCCTGCCCCGAGCGCGAGCATGATGCGGGACGTAGACGGCTCCGCGCCCATGAGGCTCACGAAGATCACATTCGCCATAGAGACGATCGCGCCGAGCGAGAGGTCGATGCCGCCCCCGACCACGACGGCCGTCTGCCCCACGGCGACGAACATGAGCGGCACGAAGAGCAGGAGGTTTCCGCTAAGTATCCCAGGCTGGAAAAAGTTGGGCTGCAGGTAGAAGTTGATAGCCACGGCCACGACCAGCAGCACGAGCGCGAAGGCGTACGACTGCCTGAGGGCGACCCGACGTAGCCGTGGTCCCAAAGAAGTCCGCGCGGCACTCATACCGGCCCACCGGAAGACGGGTCGTCGACGGGGTCCGCAACCGCGCCCACGCTCGCCGACACGAGGGCTGGCTTGTTCAGGTCGCCGCCCGATAGCTCCCTACGAACCGCGCCATCACGCATCACGATCACACGGTCGCACAGGCCCAGAAGCTCCTCATCGTCGGAGCTGTGGAGCACGATCGCCACCCCCCTCTGGCGGAGATCGGAGAGTATATTGTAGAACTCTCCCTTCGCGCCCACGTCGACGCCCTTGGTCGGGTCGTCGAGGAGGAGCACCTTCGGGTCCCTCATCAGCCATTTGCCAAGCACCACCTTCTGGGCGTTTCCGCCGCTCAGCGAGCTCACCGGATGATCCAACGACCCCATCTTGAGGCTAAGGCCCCGCGACGTCTCCTCGGCGTCTCTGCGAGCCCTGCGCATGTCGAGCAGGGCCCCGTAACGCGACCAGGAGGGCAGCAGGAGGTTCTCCAGTATGGAGCGGACCGGCAGGAGCCCCTCACCGCCCCGGTCGCCTGGGACGAACGCAAGGCCCTCACGCATCGCCTGGCGCGGGCGCGAGAAGTGGACCTCCTCTCCCGCGAGCCTGACGGTTCCCGAGTGCGGAACGGCACCGAAGAGGGCGAGCAGGAGATCCGATTGCCCCTGTCCTTGCAGGCCGCCGAGCCCAAGGATCTCGCCTTCTCTTAGCTGCAGGTTCACCCCGTCGAGCACCGGGGAGCGGAGATCCTCGGTCTCGAGCAGGACCGTTTTCCCGCCGTCGGCGGTCCTCTCGACGCGGCGCTCCGCGACCCCGCGCTCGATCATTAGCCCCACCAGGTGCTCCTGGGTAGTTTCCTTCAGGAGTGCTTCACCTACCGTGTTCCCGCTCCGGAGTACGGTCGCCCTGTCGGCGACCTGGAAGATCTCCTCCATACGGTGCGAGATGAAAATGAGGGCCATGCCCCCGGCCTTCCAATCCCCGATAAGCTCGAAGAGCCGCTCCACCTGCTGCGCCCCCAGGCTAGCGGTGGCCTCATCGAGGATCATAACCCGCGGCTCGCGGCTCAGGGCTTTGAGGATCTCCACGATCTGCCGTTCGCTGGGCGAGAGGTCGGACACGAGCGAGTCCGGCCCCACATAGGATCCGAGGGTGTTCTCGAAGAGGGCCAGGAGGCGCGTGGTCTGTTCCTTGCGCTCCCTTCTCCGGACCCGCCCCAGGGCCACGGGCTCGTTGGCTAGCCAGACGTTTTCGGCGACCGTCATATCGGGGACCAGGCTGAGCTCCTGGTAGACGGCGGAGATCCCCGCCCGCCGGGCCGCCTGCGGGGAGGAGAAACGTGTCTCCTCCCCGTCGAGGAGCAGACGTCCTCCGTCGGGGACGATAGCCCCTGTGATGATCTTGCCGAGCGTGCTCTTGCCGCTGCCGTTGGCCCCCATCAGCGCCACGACCTCGCCGGACTGCACGTCCAGGCTGCCGTCTGCAAGCGCCACCACGCCTCCGTAGCGCTTTACGAGGTGCTGGGCCGAGAGGGAGACTTCAGCCACGGCTGCCGGCTACTCGAAGTAGGACTGTGCCTGCTTGCGAGAGATGATGCCGTCGAGCACGTACTCGCCTTCTACGTCGACCTTGTCCAGCTCCCTGTCCAGGTTCTGGTCGGTTACCACGCCCGGTATCGGCACGTACAGCGTGTTGCCCGCCTCGCCCTCGAGCTCGCCCTGCTTGATCTCTTTGCCCTGCAGGATCTCCACCATCACCCGCAGGCCGCTCGCGCCGATGCCCGGTGGGTTGATGGGCCCGTAGGAGGAGAACTCGGGGTGCTGCTCGCGCGCGTCCTGCCACAACCTCATGTAGCCGGAGCGGGCCTCACCGGAGATCACCGGGTACTCGGCCGGGTTGTCGGCCTCCACGGCCTGCAAGACGCCCCGCGCCATGCCGTCCTGCGTCCAGACACCGTCTATGTTCGGCTGCGAGGCGAGGATGTTCGACATCTCCTGCTGGGCCGTTGCCTGATCCCAGTCCGCGTTGGTCTCCTGGACCACCTCTATACCAGGGTTCTCGGCAAAGACCTTCTTGACCGCGTCGTAGCGGGCCTCGTTGGCCGGGTGGCCGGCGATGCCGTTGATGACCACCACGTCGCCCTTGCCGTCGAGCTCCTCAACCAGCCACTCGGCGCCCATGCTCGCCCACTCGCCCTGGTCGATGACCACGTTCGTGACGCCCTCGGCGCCGATCTCCTGGTCAACCGCGATCACCGGAATCCCCGCGTTCTCGGCCTGGCCTATTACCTGGTCGAGGGCGGTGGCGTCGTTGGGGTTGACGATGATCCCGTCCACCCCGCGGTTGATGAGGTTTCTCATCTGCTGGATCTGGCCCTGAGGGTCCGTATCCGCGCTCTCTATGACGAGGTCCTCCGTGAGCCCATCTTGCTTGTACTCGTCGTTGACCTCCTCGAGGTCGTCGATCATCTGCGTCCGCCACTCGCTGCTGACGAAGCCGTTGGAGATCCCGATGGTGAAAGGCCCTTCTTCGCCCCCTCCTCCCCCACCGCCCTGGCTTCCGCCTCCGCCGCAAGCGGCGAAAAGCGCTACCGCTACAGAACACACCACCAGGGTCAGTAACCTGCCGAGCCATCTATTCCCTACCATGTCGTTATCCTCCTTGGACGTGGCTAAAGATCTCGCCGGCGCCCGTGTCCGCCAGCCTGGTGCTCCTTGTCTCGTTCTCTTTCCCGCCGGAAAGCGCGTCCCTCCGGCCCGACTAGAGATTATACCCTCAGCGGCCACAACACTCGTTCCCAAGCTCAGACCCGGGCGACCGATCCCACGTTGCGGGAGCCACCTCGCGGGCCGGTCCACGGTCGAATCAACTCCTGCTATCTTGGCTGTGGCCGCTTGCCGGAAGCCGGTCACGAACCTGCGGGGGGCGCGGGTCCTAGTAAAGGTTCCGGGCGTAACTCTCCTGGATGCCGCTCTCCAGTTCTTCCGTGCTCGCGCCCGGTGCGGCCCCCTGGTCGCGGAGCATCCGCCCTAACGACGGCATCACCGAACGCTCCGGCCACCCTTCTGCCTGCCAGAGACGCGAGCG
>DASUPX010000353.1:0-3865 GCA_036280905.1 Rubrobacter sp.
GAGGACATGAATTTTGAGAGTTTGGCTCGCTTCCAGATGCCGGCGGGAAGGAGTTGGTCGGAGATAGACCTATATCATGCTCAACGCCGCGTCGGCGAAAAGGGTAACGAAGACTAACACCTGAAGCCTGAAACCTGATACCTGAAGCCTTACCGAAAGGGAGATCCCACATGGACACAACTACTCCTGGAACTACGGACAATCTATGGAACACGCAAGACGCCGAGGGCCTCTCCGACCTCGAGGCGCTGGCCTACCGGTCCAACTTGTTGGGGAGGGATCGGGCCGTTGCCAACTACGGTGGAGGCAACACCTCGACCAAATCCAGGGCGAGGGACCACGCGGGGAGAGAGGTGGACATCCTGTGGGTCAAGGGGTCCGGGTCTGACCTGGCGACCATAGGAGCCGACCAGTTTACGGGGCTCAAGCTGGACGAGGTCCTTCCCTTGATGGAGCGGGACGCCATGGAGGATCAGGAGATGGTCTCCTACCTGGCCCGTTGCCAGCTTGGGCCGGACATGCCGAGGGGCTCCATAGAGACGCTGTTGCACGCCTTCGTGCCCTATGCGCAGGTGGACCACACGCATCCCGATGCGATCAACATGATCTGCTGTTCGGAAGGCGGCGAAGGGCTGGCCCGCGAGTGCTTCGGCGAGGAGGCGGTCTGGATCCCCTACATCCGTCCCGGCTTCACGCTTTCCATACAGGTCGGCGAGGCCGTAAAGAACAATCCGAACGCGAGGTTCGTCCTCCTGGCCAAGCACGGCCTCGTAACCTGGGGCGACACCCACGAGGAGAGCTACGGGCGTACCATCGAAGCTATCAACCGCGCCGCCGAGTTCGTCGCCGGCCGGGCAGACGAGCCTTTCGGCGGTAGAATGGTCGAACCTCTGGAGCAGGACCGCAGGGAAGAGCTGCTCGCGGACGTCCTGCCCGCCCTGCGGGGGGCACTCTCCTCCGGAGCCGACGAGTCCTCCCACAAGATACTAAGGACCGATTTCACCTCAGAAGACGTACTTACCTTCGTCTGCGGACGCGACTCGGAGGAGGTCTCCCAGGTCGGCGCCGCCTGCCCGGACCACCTGGTCAGGACCAAGGTCAGGCCCCTGTGGATAGACTTCGACCCCGAAAAAGAGGGCGCCGAAGAGCTCGGGGCGAAGCTTCGTGAGGGCGTCGCCCGCTACAGGGAGGACTACGAAGCGTACTTCTCGCGCCACGAGGAGGCGGACGAGGAGATGTTCGACCCGAACCCAAGGGTCGTCTATATAGTCGGCGTCGGGCTCGTCGCCGCCGCGAAGAACGCCAAGGAGGCCAACCTCTCCAGGGACTTCGCCTACAGGGCCATAAACGTGATGCGCGGCGCCCACGCCCTTGGGGGTTACGTCTCACTGACGGAAGAAGAATCCTACGCGGTCGAGTACTGGCCGATGGAGCTCTACAAGCTGACCCTCGCCCCGCCCCCCGATGAGCTCGCCGGCAGGGTCGCCCTGGTTACGGGCGGTGCCGGTGGTATAGGCAGCGCCGTTGCCAGGTCCCTCGCCTCGAAAGGGGCCTGCGTCGTGGTCTGCGACCTCGACGAGAAAGGTGCTGCGGAGGTAGCTGAAGAACTTGCCGAGCCTGGCATCCCGGCGAGGGCCGATGTGACGGATGAGGACGAAGTGGACCTCGCCTACCGTCGCGCCGTGCTGGAGTATGGCGGCGTCGACGTGGTCGTGTCCAACGCCGGCCTCGCCTCCAGCGCGCCCATCGAGGAGACGAGCGTCGAGATGTGGGACAAGAACCACGCCGTCCTTGCCAGGGGCTACTTTCTCGTCGCGCGCGGGGCTTTTCGAATCATGAAAGAGCAGGGCATCGGCGGGAGCATCGTGTTCGTCGCCTCCAAGAACGCTATGGCCGCGGGCAAGAACGCGGCGGCGTACTCGTCGGCCAAGGCCGCCGAGCTGCACTTGGCGAGGTGCCTGGCGGAGGAAGGCGGAGCGGAGCGCATCAGGGTGAACACCGTCAACCCCGACGCGGTGTTGCAGGGGTCAAGGATCTGGGACTCCGGCTGGCGCGAGACGCGCGCCGCCGCCTACGGTATAGAGCCCGACGAGCTCGAGGATTACTACCGCAACCGCAACGTGCTCAAGATCAGCGTGCTGCCGGAGAACATAGCCGATGCCGTGCTCCATTTCGCCTCCGAGGCGCGTTCGTCGAGGAGCACAGGCAACGTACTCAACGTCGACGGTGGCGTTAAAGACGCGTATTCCAGGTAGGTTTCAGGCTACAGGCGTCAGGTCTCAGGTGAGGTTGGAGGGACCGGGCGGGTTGCGGGAGGCTCGGCTTCCGCTGCGCTGCCCGGTCCGGGTTACCGTTGCAGGGGGATAGGGATGGCACAGTATGCGTGGGTTCTTGAGGTCAGGCCGGGGTACGAGGAGGAGTACGTGCGCCGGCACCAGGAGATCTGGCCCGAGATGGTCGAGTCGCTCAGGGCGGCCGGCATTAGCAACTACTCCATCTTCCGCCACGGCCTGACCCTCTTCGGCCACTTCGAGACCGACGACATCGACAGTACCAGAGAATACCTGGCCAACGACGAGACCAACAGGCGCTGGAGCGAGTGGATGGACCCCATCATGAAGGTTGACATAGATCCCACCACCGACTTCCCCTACCTCCTCCCCCTGCAATGGCACATGGACTGAGGGCCCGCACCCAGGACAACGCTTCCGAGGCTGTGAACGCCTGATCCTTCCACTACGTCGTTCCCGCGAAAGCAGGAATTCACGAGATCGAACTCGAGACTAGTCGGAAAGACAGGCTGCTCGACGTGGAGCTGATAGAGCTCGGCGGGATCTTCGTGCTCATGACCCTCGCCGCGTTCGCCGTCAACGCCGTGGCGAGCGTCGCTCTCCGCGACCTCATGCTCGCCGCGCCTGCAGCCCGACGGTGGATCGAACGTACGTTCGGTGCCATCCTGATCGGTTTCGCCGCCAAGCTCGCGTTCACGGACCGGTGACGTAGACCGAACCTGTACGAAGGTGCAGGCAGAAGACCGTTCTCCCGCCCGATGTGTAGTCCCTCTCTACAGCGCAAGATATGTAGTGCGCAAGGCTGGCTATGAGAGGGAGAAGCAGGATGATCGACGAACCGCTGGCGCAGATAGAGCGCGAGGTACTGGGGTGGGATGGGGTCTTCTCGAAGAGGGACGAGCACGGTCCCGGCGGGATCGGTGTAACCGGCTACAGGTACGGTGACCGTGAGACGGGGGGGCCCCAGATCGGGCACGTCCACGACGACGGCCACGCCGATTTCAGGTTTCCAAGAGAGGTGAGGGACGAGTTGATCCGTACCGGGCGGGCCATCCCCCACCCCGCGTTCCCCGACAGCCGGACGACGGTGAGCTACCAGATCCGGAACCCCGAGGACGTGGAGGGGGCCCTGGATCTCTTCCGCATGAACTACGAGCGAAGGAAGGAACAGGCCGCACGCAAGGTCGCACCACGAAGCTAACGGGGGCACGGCCGAAACGGGGTCGCCCGAGGAAGAGAGGTAATCTCATGGACACCGTGGTACCCGGCCTGTACGCTTCGGAGCCCGAACCGCTCGGGTTCGGACCCTCGCTCGAGATTCGTGCCTACCTGCTACACCGCGAGCCAGGCAACCTGCTCGTCTACAGGTCCGAGGCGCTGGAGCAGGACGTAAAGACGGTGGGCGACCTGGGCGGCATCTCGCGCCAGTATCTCAACCATTTCCACGAGGCATCGCCCGCCTGTGACCGGGTCGCCGGCACGTTCGGCGCACCGCTTTACGTTCACGAGGAAGACGCGGCGGCCACCGCCGAGGTCTGCAACGTGGACGCGACCTTCTCGGAGCGTCACAAGCT
>DASUPX010000354.1:0-5513 GCA_036280905.1 Rubrobacter sp.
GGGGGTCTAACCCGCTACATTCAGAAGCTCCGACTCCAACGGGACAGACCGTGAGGAGAAGCACCCGTGCGCGAAGGTACAGGGTGCATCTCCTTCACGCACCACGATGGTCCTGACCTTCGCGTACCGAGGAGGCACGCCGGCGGTACGTGCGGGTCTTGGATCTGTTGCCGCACACCTCCATCGAGCACCACCTGCCAGAGCGGTTCCTGGATCTGTCGTAGAACGCCCAGCCACAACCGGAGTTGGCGCAGGTCTTAAGGCGCCCCCATGTACCATCCTCCATCCCGGCGGCAACGCGCTCCAGCACCTTCCCGATAGCGCCCTCCACGCCTTCCGCGCGGGCCCCGATGGCAGCACGCCCATCCGGACCGAAGCGTACTAGCAGAGCGGCCCGCTCGGCAGCCCCGTTGAGCGTGATCAGCGCCTCGGGGTCGACCTCCCCACCGTTGTTGGCCCCGAGCAGCGAACGGAGCCCCCTCCTGACCTGCTTCACCCAGACGACGTCCGACTCCCCGACGGACTCGTCTTCGGTGAGCAGACCGTTCTGCCCCAGCCAGTCACGAAGCGAGGTAGGCCCGGAGAAAGCCTCCCACCTGTGCTCGCCCTCCTGCGCCACAGTGTTCACGAAAGCCTGCACCAACGCCAGCGAACCCGGAGCCGCCACGCGCCCCCCAGGCTCCGAATCGAAGAAGGTGTTGTTTGCCACGGGGTTCACGATCCCCAGTATATAGCCGGCAAAGACGCAAGCGAAACACCATTCAACATATTTGACCGGTGTGCAAACACCGGTGTAAAGTAAAGGGCGGTTGCAACTCATCTAGCAGGGGCCCATCCAGGCGTTGCTGTCCCCCGAGAAGAGGTAGGTAGGGCATGCGGAAGTGGTTGCTGATCCTGGCCCTGGCGGGATGTTTGATCGTGGTCGGGTGCTCGGGCGGAAGCGAGGAGGCTGGCAGGGGCGATGGGGGGGAGGACGATGGCGGGGACGCCGAGAGCACGAAACCACTGATCGGGAGTGATCTCGGGCATCAGGCGTTCCAGTCTTCCACGCGGCTCGTCGTTCCGGACGGGGTCGGCACCACCTTCGACCGCGTCGGGCGTGTGCTGGCCGGGGTGGCCGAGGGAACGCTGGGCGTACGCATGTTCGTGAACCAGCGTCCTGGGGAGGAAGGGTTCGTCGCCTGGCGCGACGTCGCGGCAGAGGAGCCGGAGGGGCACCAGCTCGCCTACGTGACCGAGGGGCTGCTAGATACCGGGGAGATTGGGCCTGAGGACTTCGAGATGGTCGCCCAGACGGACAGGGGCTTCGCCGTGCTCGTGGCGAAGGGGGATCCCGAGATAGAGACACTCCAGGGGGACGATCTCGACGACTTCGGGGACTTCGTGAAGGGGGCGCGGGAGGACCCCGGGTTCATGGAGGTGGCGGACATGGGGCCGGAGACCGTATACCGGGCCGGGACCCTGGAACTGGAGGACGAGCTTGGCGTAGACCTCTCGCCGAAGTCGCCGGCACACAAGTCGCCCGTCGAAGCCATCTACGACGGCGACGTGGAAACGGCCCTGGTACCGCTTGACTGGAACCTGTACGGTGACCTGCTCGCCGGCGAGCTCACCCCGTTAGCGGTCCTCGCCGGGAGGCGTACGCCCGAGCTTCCCGAAGTCCCCACCGCGAAGGAACTCGGATACAAGGTATCGGTGCCGGTCTTCGGGGGCGTGGTCGCACCGGCCGGCACACCATCAGACGTGGTCCAGGAACTGGGACGGGCGTTCGTGGGCGCTTCCTCCTCGCGCGCGTTCCAGAGGGCGCTACTTGGAACTGGAAGAGAACCGGAGCAAAAAGGACCAGAGAAATTCCGGGCCTACATCGACAGACAGACCGAACTTGTGGAACAAACCAATCCACCAGAAGAACAATAACAAGCCGCCCCAACACCACCAGGCCGAAAGCGAGAGCCTTCAGGCTCGAAGCGTTGCCGGCAAGCGCAGGCCCGAAGGGCCGCAGCGTGCCCTACCCGGCCGGCACGTTCTGTAGCCGTACCTTGCCGCGGGCCACTTCCTTACCGTCTTCGGCGCGGGTTATTACGACCTGCCACAATTGCTGGCCCTTACCCTGTATGATCGGCTCGGCAACCACGTCGACCCTGCCCTGCGTCACCGGCCGCAGGAAGTCCGTGTTGTTATTGACCCCGACGGCGAACTGCTCGCGGTCCCTCACTGCGGCCGAAGCGCCGAGGCTGGCCGCGCTCTCGACGGCGGCGGCGTACACGCCGCCGTGTACTACGCCCCACGGCGTATGGTGCTGCTCGTCCAGGTCGATCCAACCGCGAACCTCACGACCGCTGATCTCCTCGATCCGCAGACCGGAAATGCGGAGAAATTCGCTGTAGTCGGCGTCACCGAACTCGTTTCGCCCGGACCCCTCTTCAGCCATAAAACCCTCCTCTAGACGACAACCCGAGAGCTTACCCCAACGTACGCAAGCCGTCAGCCTTGTCACCAGGACAGGCATAGATCGCTCGTCCTCACCGGGATCAGCCGACTTATCACGTCGTGTAACATGGTAAGCAGGGGACGGGCAATGGAGAGCAACGCGACGGCCCCAGGTAGGCGGCGAGCGGTGTTGTCCCCAGGGCCTGAAACCTGCAATCTGTAGCCTTTACGAAGGGAGCGAGATGCAAGAAGCCTGGATCGTGGACGCCGTGCGCACCCCCATAGGCCGCCACGGGGGCGCCCTGAGCTCCGTGAGGCCGGACGACCTGGGTGCCGTGGCGCTCGCTTCCCTCATGGAGAGGACCGGGGTCGATCCTGGTGAGGTCGAAGATGTGTATTTCGGATGCACCAACCAGGCCGGCGAGGACAGCCGCAACGTGGCCAGGATGAGCCTGCTCCTGGCTGGCTTCCCCGAGACGGTGGCGGGGGTCACGGTGAACCGGCTGTGTGGGTCTGGCCTGGAGGCCGTGGCCCAGGCGGCCCGCTCGGTCATGCTCGGCGAGGCGGAGGTTTACGTTGGGGGCGGCGTCGAGTCCATGAGCCGGGCCCCGTGGGCTGTACCCAAGCCGGAGCGGGCCTTCCCGACCGGCAAGGCCACGATGTACGACACCACCCTCGGATGGCGGTTCGTCAACCCGAAGATGGAACAGATGGGCCACACCGACTCCCTGGGCATGACCGCGGAGAACCTCGCCCAGGAGCGGTTTCTACTCACCCCCGACGAGGACCGGCCCGAGGCTCTCGCCTCACGTTACGACGTCTCCAGGGAGGCCCAGGACCGCTTCGCCCTCAGAAGCCACCAGAAAGCCCTCGCCGCGACGGACGAGAAGCGCCTGCGCGAGGAGATCGTGCCTGTGACGGTAGAGACCAGGGGATCCGAGACCCTCTTCGAGGCCGACGAGGGATCCCGTCGCGACACCTCGCTCGAGAAGCTCGCGAGGCTCGGACCGGCTTTCCGGAAAGATGGGTCCGTAACGGCCGGCAACTCGAGCCCCCTGAACGACGGCTCGGCGACCGTGCTGGTCGTCTCCGGGGATTACGCCGCGGCCAACGGCCTGCGTCCGAGGGCCAGGATCAGGAGCATGGCCGTCGCCGGGGTGCCGCCGCGGGTGATGGGCATTGGCCCGGTGCCGGCAACAGAGAAGGCTCTGGCCCGCGCCGGCATAACGCTCGCGGACGTCGGCCTGATCGAGCTCAACGAGGCGTTCGCCGCGCAGAGCCTGGCCTGTTTGCACGAGTGGGGGATCGACGCCGAGGACGAGAGGCTCAACCCAAACGGAGGCGCCATAGCGCTCGGACACCCCCTGGGGGCCTCGGGCGCCCGCATCCTCACCACGCTCGTGCATGAGATGCGGCGTAGGGAAGACGTTCGGTTCGGACTCGCCACCATGTGCATCGGGGTGGGACAGGGCATCGCCATGGTCGTCGAGCGGGTATAGGACGCTGCTGGACCGCGCGGCAGAGGGCGGGCAGGGGTAGACCTCGATGATAGCGGGCCGGACGGTGCAGGACACATCACTATCGCCTGCCGGAAGGGCCGGCGATGCCGTAGAATCAGGAGAAGGATCTCTACCGACCAGCGACGCTCCGGGCGTGTTCTGGTTCCGAACGGGAGGGTGGCGTGAAGACGGCCTGGACCGGATACGGCATCAAGACCGACAGGTCGCGTGAGATCTCGGCTCGGCTCCAGCGATCGATCCCCGGTGCCAACACCCGCTCCCTGGCCTACTTTCCTCCCTACTCGCTGGCGATCACCTCCGGCTCCGGCTGTTGCATCCGCGACGCGGACGGAAACGAGTTCGTAGACCTCCTCAACAACTACACCGCCTCGGTCCACGGCCACGCCGTGCCCGCCGTGAACGCGGCCATGGCGGAACAGGCGGCCCGGGGTACCGTCTTTCCCGCCCCCGCAGAGTTGCAGGCCGAGCTGGCCGAAAGGATCATCGACCGCGTCGCCTCCGTGGAGAAATTGCGCTTCGCCAACTCGGGCACCGAGGCCGTGATGATGGCCGTGCGCGCCGCCCGGGCCTTTACCGGGCGAGAGAAGATCGTGAAGGCGGAGGGTGGCTATGACGGTATGTGGGAACAGGTGCCCATGTCCCTGCCGGGCGAAGCCGACCCGTACCGGGCCGCCATGCCCGGAGGGGTCCGCGGGCTGGTGCGCATGGTCGACTTCAACGACGTCGGCGGGCTCGAAACGGCGATGGAGGAAGAAGGCGGCGAGGTGGCGGCGATACTCCTGGAGCCCGTGACGGGAACCGGGGTCTTCGAGGGCAAGGTAGAATACTTCGCCGCGGCGCGGCGGCTGGCCGACAAGCACGGGGCGCTCCTCATCGTGGACGAGGTCATAACCTTGAGGCTCGCCTTTGGGGGGTACCAGGAGGTACTCGGCGTCAGGCCCGACCTGACCACGATGGGCAAGATCATCGGCGGGGGCCTGCCCGTCGGAGCCTTCGGCGGGCGGGCCGACGTGATGGCGATCTTCGATCCCAGTGCCCCGCACCACCTACACCACTCGGGAACCTTCAACGGCAACCTCATGACCATGGCCGCCGGCTGCGTGACGCTGGACCTGCTTACGGCAGGGGAGATAGAACGCATCAACGCCCTTGGGGAACGGCTCGCCGACGGGCTACGCCGTTTGCTGGCAGAGAGGCCCGATCTCCGGGGCCTCGTCAACGGTTGCGGTTCTCTCGTTCACGTCGACTTCGGGACGGAGGGCGAAGTCCGCAACTACTCTGACCTGAACCTCAAGAGCCCCGTGGCAAGCCGGTTCCACCTGGCCGCGCTAGAGGAGGGTCTCTACTTCGCACCACGTGGTTTCATGAACACCTCCACGGCGATGGACGAGCGTGTAGTAGACGAAGTGCTGGGTGCCATCGCCCGCGCGATGGAACGCGTCCCGCGCGGCTAGCAAGGCCACGGCCCACCACGCCTTCGGCCGTTCTTCCAGGGGTTTCGTCCCTTCGACGTCATGGATGCGGTGTACGTTCGTGGTGGGGGAGGCGGCAAATTGCCGTGCT
>DASUPX010000355.1:0-3410 GCA_036280905.1 Rubrobacter sp.
ACTACGCCAAGAACGACGCGGCCCCGCTAGCGGGCGTACCAGATGACCTCATCCAGTACCTCTACGAGGAGAACGTGTTCGCGGCAAAGGTGAAGGAGCCGAAGATCGAGAAGGTCGACCTCGGGAGCCTTCCCGACGTGGGCGGGGCCGAGGTCCCGCCGTCCGAACCCGTTATGGACGACGTGCCCGACGCCGAGCGAGGGCGGGTCGAGAACGTGCTGTCCGAGGCGCGACAGGAGATCGAGGGCTACCACGGGGTCGCAGGGTTGTACGTCTGGGACCTCCAGGGGGACTACGGGTACGGTATCAGACCCGACGAGGAGTTCTTTACGGCCTCCATCATCAAGGTGCCCGTCATGGTGGCCGTCTACCGCAAGGTGGACGAGGGCGATTTGAGCTTCTCGCAACAGATCGAGATAAAGGAAGAGGACTGGGCCGCTGGTGCCGGGTGGCTACAGTGGGAGAAGGCCGGCACAAAGCAGACCGTCGGCGACCTCCTGCTCCTCATGATGACCCAGTCCGACAACGTCGCCACCAACGCCCTCGTCCGAACGGTGGGGGGACCCGAGCAGGTCAACGAGGTCGCACGCTCCATGGGTGCGGAGGATACGCTCATCTACCAGAAGGTGAGCAGCGAGCGGGGCGCCGTGCCATCCCTGGACAACAGGAGCACGCCCCGCGACATGGTCGCCATGATGCGGCAGATAGCCCAGGGAGAGGCCGCGAGCGAGAAGAGCTGCGGGTACATGATCGACCTGATGCACGAGAACGAGCTCGACTGGTGGCTCGACGCCGGCCTTCCAAGGGGCGTTGACTCGGCAAACAAGGCCGGGTGGCTCTACAGGGTCTACGACGAGGTCGGATACGTCGAGGACGACGGCCACCGCTACGTCGTGGCAATCCTGTCCAAGAACGGCTCGGCCGACGTGTACGAGGGGCAGGACCTGATCGAGGCCCTCTCCAGGTCTGTCTGGGAGTCGCAGACGCACGAAGACAAGGACTCGGACGAGTCGAAGCCGGACGAATCGGAAAACGATTCATGATTTTCAGGTTTCAGGCATCAGGTCTTGTGGGCGTCGCGCGCCCTCCGGCCTCGTTTCTTCCGATAATCGTCGACCACGGCTCGTTCCCGACTTCCCGCAGAGCAATCCTGCGGCCTGAAACCTGTAGCCTTTTCTGTAGTCTACCCGGCCGCTTTTTCGGCGGAGCGTCTTCGTACGAGCGTGAGCACGGCCTTCAGTTCCTCCGTTCCGAGCAGGTACGCCACCCCGAGGTAGACGGCGAGTGAGACGCCGCCCACGGCGACGATGGTAATGAGGCGGTCCATGAAGTTCGAGCCAACACCCAGGAGCGTCGTTCCCGTCACGGCCACGGCGTACATGGCAGCCCCTGCGACCAGCATCCGGAGAAAGGAGCCCATCAGGCGCCTTCCGTCCAGCCTACCCGTTGCCCTACGCATGGCGGCCAGGCTCAAGACGGCCAGCACCGAGTAGGCTACCGCGAGCCCGAGCACGACGCCGGCGATGCCCCAGATCCGGGAGAGCCCGAAGGCGAGGGCGGCGTAGAGCAGGAAGATCACCACGTTCAGCAAGGCTGGGGTCCTGGTGTTCTGCCGCGAGTAGAAGGCGCGAACCAGGTAGAAGTAAACCGAGTATCCGAGCAGCCCAGCCGCGTAGACCACGAGCAGCCCGGCCACGATCCTGGTGTCCGTGGCATCGAAGTTTCCGCGCTCGTAGAGCAACCCGACGATGGGCTGGGAGAGTGAGATCAGGCCGACCACCGACGGTACGACGACGAAGACCATGGTCCTCAAGCCGAAGGAGAAGGTGTCGCGGTAGCCGTCGGTATCGCTGCGAGAATATTTCTCGGAGAGCTCGGGCATGAGCGCGGTCGTGACGGCGACGACGAACACGCCGTAGGGTAAAGAGAAGATCGTGAAGGCGTAGTTCATGGAGGCCACCCCTCCCCTGAACCCGGTGGCGAGGTAGGCGCCGAACAGTTGAAAACCAACCGAGGCGGCGACCAGAACGACCATGGGGCCGGCGAGGCGCGCCGTCGGTATGAGGGCCGGGTGGCCGAACTGTAGGCGAGGTCTGTAACCGAGTGCCAACATCGTGGGCACCAGCGCGAGGGCCATGACAGCCACGCCCACCGTCACGCCGAAGGCGAGCGTATAGAGCGCCAGCCGCTCGTCGCTCTGCCGCAAGAAGTGGTAGGCCACGAACGAGGCGATGACCAGCAGGTTGTTCAGCACGGGGGCAAAGGTGGGAAGAAAGAAGCGCCTGTGGGCCTGCAGGACGCCGGTGCCGATGGTGCTTATCCCGTAGAAGAACATCTGCAGGACAAAGATCCGGAAAAAGAACGCCGCGAGCCCCTGAACCTCCTCGATCTCACGCGGGGACAGGCTCTCCGCCGCCTGAAAGTTGGTGACCAGCCCCACGAGCGGTTCGGCGAACACGATGCCGATCAGCGAGAGAACGAGCATCAGCGGCAGCACCAGCGTGAAGAGCGCGTTCGTCAGGAGGCGGGCGTCCTCTTCGCCATGCTTCGTGATTCGGTCAACCAGCACGGGGATAAAGATCGAATACAGTATCCCGCCCATGAACAGCTCGTAGATCAGGCTCGGCAACAGGATGGAGGCCGTGTAGGCATCGGCCACCAACCCCGTAGCGAGGACGGCGGCCTGCGCCATCCACCTCCCGTACCCCGTAACCCGCGACAGAACGGTGGCCACGGAGATCGATAGCATCGACCTGAGAATCCCGGTCATACGAAGGCTTCGCCTTGGCAGCACAGCGCCTGTCGGCGCCTTGTCAGCCCACGCGGGCTGGCGCCCTCGCTTGTCAGCTCGCTCCAGCCTGAAGGCTGTCGCTTGTCAGCACGCTTCGGCCCCTGCGGGGCCTCGCTTTCAGGAAGTCGTCTCGCTCCGTAACTGCAAGCCAGGCATGAGATTCCTCTACGCACCGATACATCCCGTGCGTAAGGTGCAGGCCGTAACGGGATCCTGCTGAAAGCGAGCCAGGCGGAGCCGGGCGAAGCGTTGCCGACGAGCGAGGGCGTAAGCCCGAGCGTGCTGACAAGCCGGCGTAGCGAAGCGAAGCTGGCGTGCTGACGAGCGGAGGCCCGAAGGGCCGCAGCGTGCTCTATGGTATCTCTTCGGGGGGGATCCCGATCCATTTCTTGTAGAGTTTTTCGTAGGTGCCGTCTTCCTTCATCTCGGCCAGCGCCTGGTTTACGGGCTCGACCAGCACGCTGTCTTCCGGAAAGGCAATACCGTATTGCTCGCCGGTCGAGATGGGCTCGACGTACCTGATCTCCCCTTTGTTCTCCGTCACCTTCTTGTTTACGGCAGAGATGTCGTAGATGACGCCGTCGATCTTGCCGGCTTTGAGGGCCGAGAGGGCTTCACC
>DASUPX010000356.1:0-11721 GCA_036280905.1 Rubrobacter sp.
CCGGCTATGGAGACATCCACCGAGATGAGCTGCTCGGGACGCTTCTTGATGAGCACGGCGTCGTTTGCGGCCACGCTCGGCTCCTCGCCCTCCACCAGCACGTCCAGCATCTTGTATTCCTGCACTTCGAGACCGCCGGCGAGCACCTTCTCGACGCCCTTCTCCAGGTCTTCGGGCAGCATCCCCGACATGAAGCCGACCTTGCCCAGGTTGACGCCGAGGAGCACGTTATCCGGGTAGATCCGGGACGCCCTGAGCATGGTTCCGTCGCCACCGAGTACGAACACCAGGTCCATGTCCCTGTGGCCGTCGGGTTGATCGTCGCCCCTGACCTCGGCGACCTCTACCCGGTGCTCGCGCAGGACCGCCACGAGCCTGTCGACGTAGCCGTCGCCCGCCTTCGGGTTGGCGACTATCCCCACGCGGCGGATCGACCCAGCCTTCATGTCCTCAGCCACCGGCGACCACCTCCCCCACTTTAGACCCGTCCAAGGAGGATACCGCGTCCCGGACCAGATGAACCGGATACTCTACGTTCCCGGATTTTCGTCCGGGTACGGTGCTCCGCATAACCCCGACGGCGCCGAAGCCGAGCTCGCCGAAAGTCCGGGCGACATCAAGGACAACGGCGGCGTGTACTGCGGGGTCCCTCACGAGCCCCCCCCGGCCGACGGCCTCCGGCCCGGCCTCGAACTGGGGCTTGACCAGCAACACGGCCTCGCGCAGGGTCGGGGTGGTCGCGAAGAGGCGCCCGAGGGCGACAGCGAGCGAGATGAAAGACAGGTCGGCCACGAGCAGATCTGGACCGAACGGCAGCTCCCCGCCCGAGAGGTGCCTGACGTTGGTACGTTCCATAACGGTAACCCGCGGGTCGTTGCGCAGGGACCACGCGAGCTGGCCGTAGCCAACATCCACGGCGAGCACCCTACCGGCCCCCCGCTGAAGCAGAACGTCGGTGAAGCCACCGGTCGAGGCGCCGGCGTCGAGGCAATCGCGGCCCTTCACCTGCACATCGAACTCCCTGATGGCAGCTTCCAGCTTCTCGCCGGCCCTTGAGACAAAGCGTTTCGCGTCCTGCACGTGGATCTCTTCGTCGGGTGCGATTCGCGATCCGGCCTTCGTCACCACGCGATCCCCCACGCGCACGGATCCGGCGAGGATCAGGGCCTCCGCCCGGCTCCTGCTCTCGGCGAGGCCCCGTTCGACGAGCATGGCGTCGAGCCGCTGCTTGCTCCCTTTCGGGCTACCGTTCATGCCCGACGGCTAGCTCTCCCTGTGGCGCACGAAGTATGCCAGCTCCCGCAGGCCCGAGGTGGCGCCGTCCACCATGGAGAGCGCCCCGACGGCCCTCTTGGCTGCGCCGTCTGCCTCCCTCTTTGCCCCATCCAGACCAAACACGCCGACGAACGTCGCCTTGCCCTGCTCGGCGTCGGATCCGGCGCTCTTTCCGAGCTCCTCGCGTGTGGAGGTGGCGTTCAGGACGTCGTCCACGATCTGGAAGCACAGCCCCAGCTCCGAGGCGTACTCGGAGACGGCCGCCTGTTCCTCGCGGGTCGCGCCGGCCAGGATGGCGCCGATGCGGGCCGAGGATTTGATCAGGGCCCCCGTCTTGTACTTGTGGATCATGTAGAGCGTCTCGGGGTCGGTAACCTCCCCCTGACCGGTTCTGTCCATATCCATGATCTGGCCGCCAACCATACCGTTGACGCCCGTGGAGTCGGCGAGCTCGCGCACCACATCGAGTTGCTGCTCGCAGCTAGCCTGCTGGTGGACGGTGATGAGCGTGAGGGCCTCGCCGAAGAAGGCGTCGCCGGCGAGGATAGCCATGGCCTCGCCGAACTTCTTGTGGGCGGTCGGCATTCCGCGCCTGAAGTCGTCGTTATCCATGGCCGGCAGATCGTCGTGTATGAGGGAGTAGGTGTGGATGAGCTCTATGGCCGCGGCGGAGGGCAACACCAGGGCAGGATCGGCGCCGAAGATCCAGGCAACCTCCATGCACAGGGTCGGCCTGACGCGCTTTCCGCCAGCGAGCATGGAGTACCTCATGGCCTCTTCGAGCCCCTCCAGCCTGGCCTCCTCGGTGAACCTGAGGCCCCCCAGGTACTCCTCGAAGAGCCGCCGATGCGACTCCCAGCGGACCCCGCTTCCGTTCATGCCGGCCTCACCCACCCTGCCCCACCTCACCGTGCTGGCGCAGGCTAGCGCCCCGCAACACGCCCCCCACGAAGGCCGGGGCGTCCTCCCCCGAGTACCCGGTAGCAAGCTCCACGGCCTCGTTGACCGCCACCTCGGGCGGCACATCATCTACGTAGAGCATCTCGTAGAGCGCGAGGCGCAGGATGGTTCGGTCTATGGCGCTCATGCGGTGAAGGGGCCACCCTTCAGAGACCTCTGCGAGCTTGGCATCCAGCCCTTCCTGCTCCTTCTGCACGCCCCGGACGAGCCTGAGGGCGTAGGGCTCGAGGTCCCCCCTGTACTCCCGCCAGCGCCCGATGGTCGAGTCAAGGGAAGCGTGGTTGACGTCGCTCTGGTACAGGTTCAAGAAAGCGTTCTTGCGGGCCGTCCTTCGGCTCATGCGCGGCCAGAAACGAGGCTCGGGTTCACCGGCGTCATACCCTCGTCAGGTACTCGTTGGAGCGGGTGTCCACTCGTACCCGGTCGCCGACGTTGACGAAGAGCGGCACCTGAACGACGACGCCCGTCTCGAGCGTCGCCGGTTTGTTCCCACCCGTCGCCGTGTCGCCCTTGAGGCCGGGGTCGGTCTCGGAGACCTCGAGGTCCACGTGCGGCGGCGGCTCCACGCTGACCACCTCGCCGTCGGCCGACAGGATGATCACGGTGCCGCCCTCAACGATGTAGCCCGCAGCCTCGCCGACCACTTCCTCGGGAACCGGCGACTGCTCGTAGGTGTCCGAGTCCATGAAATAGAGCAGGTCTCCATCCCTGTAGAGGTAGGTCATCTGCCGTGACTCGGTCCTGACGTTCTCCAGCTTCTCACCGGCGCGGAATGTCTTCTCGACCACGGCCCCACTGTCGATGTTCCGCAAGCGCGTCCTGACGAACGCCCCGCCCTTGCCGGGCTTGACGTGCTGGAAAAACAGTATCGTGAACCGTTTCCCGTCGACCCGAATGGCCGAGCCGTTTCTGAACTGGTTGGTAGATATCATGCTCGAAAGCTCCCCTTCACGGCGCCCGATCTTCGCAACGATCCTGCGCGGCGCAAACCCGGCGCAGACGCCGGGCTATTATCGCACAGTTTCCGTGCCTGTCAGCCGCCTTCGGGGGATGAAAGCCTGATCTCAAGCAGGTATCAGGTTACAGGCTTCAGAGAAACACCTGAAGCCTGTAACCTTCCTGCTGCCCTAGACGACGCGGCCCGGGACCGGCTCACCCCCGAAGAAGGTGTCCCAGGGCATATCCACGGGTTCGTCCCTGGCAACGACGTCGTAGAGGTGGCGCATGAGAGGAAAGTCTTCCGCCGCGAGAATGCCGCGCTCGGTCATCCTCTCCACGGCCTCGCCCACGACCGCGATGGCCGCCACGCCTTCGAGCGTAACGCCTTCCATCTTGTCGTTCCGCACCTCCGAAAACGGCACGCCGGCCCCTGCAAAGCGGCCGGCCTTCACGTTGCGCCCACCCATGGTGGTGACGAACATGTCCCCCACCCCGGGCAGGCCGCGCGGCGTCTCCGGCCGGCCTTCGAGTAGTTCCATCCACTGCTCGAGCTCCCGCGTCGCCTGGCCGAACAGGGCAGCCCCGTAGTTATAGCGGCGGTAGCGAGCCTCCGTCTTGCCCTCCCTGTCCAGGATGCCGTCCATGAAGCCCCCGCCGAACGCATAGCAGTTCTTGACAGCTGCGCAGACCTCGCACCCGACAAAGTCCGTGGAGGTCCACACGTGATAGTAATCCGTGCGAAACGTTTCCGCGAGGCTCTCCAGAACCCCCTCGTCGAGCCCGGCGAAGACCACGCACGTGTCGTGCTTTACGGCGACCTCCCCGGCGATGGCGGGGCCGGTGATGGCGGACCACGAGACCTCTGCCCTCAGGTCCTCGGGAACCGCCGAGGCGAGAACGTCGGGGAGGATGCTCAGGTTGCCCTCGTCATCAGCCTCCAGGCCCTTGGTAACGGCGATCACCATCATCCCCGGCTTCAGTAGGCCGGCGAGTTGCTCGCTGGCCCACTTCACGCCAAAGGAGTTCACGCCGCTCATGACTATCTCGGCGCCCTCGAAGGCCTCCTCTGCGTCCTCAAGTTGGAAGGCCCTTACGCTTTCGGGGAGTTCGAGATCCAGGTCCGGGTGGACCCCGGTGTTCTGGATGGAATCTATGATCTCCCTGTCGAGGTGGGTTCCTACCAGGTTGACCTCGTGGCCGTTGTCCGTGAGCGGGAAAACCATGGCGGAAGCCATGACCCCCGATCCAAGCACGCTTACCTTCGTCACGTTCTTCCTCCTCCTGGGGATTTTGGGAACGATACCCGGCGAGGGGACTACTTAACCGCGCCGGTGGTCAGGCCGCGCACCAGCTGCTTCTGGGTGAGCCAGCCGACGACTACCGGAACCAGTATAGCCAGGGTGGTAAACGCCGAGAGCTGCGCCCAGAACTGGCCGCGGGAGGTCTGCTGGGCGGCCACGGCGACCGAGAGCGGCTGCCACTCTATCGCCGTAAAGGAGACGCTGAAGAGGAACTCGTTCCAGGAGAAGATCACGCACAGCATTGCGGTCGAGGCGATGCCGGCCCGCGTGAGCGGGATGACGATGCGCCAGAGCATCTGGAAGAGGTTGACCCCGTCGACCTGCGCCGCCTCCATGATGCCCCGCGGCAGGTCCTTCATGAACTGGTACATCATCCACACCACTATTGGTGTGTTCATCCCCGTGAACACGATTATGAGCGCCCACGGTGTGTCCAGCAAGCGGAGCGAGCGGAATATGACGAACAGCGGCGTCAGTACCGCGGCCAGCGGCAGCGCCTTGGTCGTAATAAACCAGAACACGATGCTCTCGTTGCGCGGGCTGTGGAAGTAACTCAGGGCGAAGGCCGCCGGGATGCCGAGCACCAGGCAGATTACGGTCGAGGTGCCGACTATAACCAGCGAGTTGAAAAACGGCGACCAGAACTCTTGCAGCGCCGACGCGTACTGCTCGAAGGTCGGGGTGAAGAAGATCTGGGGCGGCAGCACATAGGCGGCGGCATCCTCCTTGAAGCCGGTGAGGATCAGCCAGAAGATCGGGCCGAAGATCACGACGACCGCCAGGTAGAGAACCGTGTTTTGCAGGTAGTGGACCCAGGGGGTCCGCCGTCTGTCCTTCGAAGAGGCCGGTACGCTGCTCACGTTACGCTCCCTCCCTTACCACGGCGTTCATCGTCCTCAGCAGGCCCGTCAGCAGAATGAGAGTCAGCACCAGCGTGGCGACCCCAATGGCTGAGGCCGCCCCGACCTGCCAGCCGACGAGGCCCGTCTGGTACGTCAAGTACTGCAGGTTCATCGAGCTCGTTCCTGGACCGCCCGCGGTGCCCACGTAGATCTCGCCGAACACCTGCAGGATAAAGATGCTACCGAGTAGTATGACCATCCGGTAGTACGGCAGCAGATGAGGGAGCTCGACGTAGCGGAAGATCCCGAGCCGCGTGCACCCGTCGAGCTGGGCCGCCTCCTTTTCCTCCTCCGGGATGGCTGCGAGCCCCGCGAGCAGCACGAGCATGAATAGCGGCTCCCATTGCCAGGCGACCATCGTCGAGACCATCAACAGTGGGTAATCCGCCATAGGGTTGAAGCCTTCGATCCCCAGGAGGCCGGCCATCCAGGTGACGAGACCGAAATTGGGGCTGAACAGCTCGTTTTTCCAGATGAGGCCCGTCACGGTCGGCATGATGAAAAAGGGCGTGACGAGCAGGGTCTGGACGAGCCCTTTGGCAAAGAAGTCCCTGTTCAAAAGCAGCGCCAGCCCAAGCCCGACGAGACAGCAGATCACCAGGGCCATCACCGTAAGGGCGAGGGTCTGCAGCGCGATGGCGCCGAACTCCGCCGAGAAGATCTCGCGCGTGTAGTTGCCGAGCCCCACAAAGCGACGCCCGAGATCGGGTCTTATGATGTTCCAGGATTGCATGCTCAGGTACAGGGTTAGCAAGAAGGGTATCTGCGTGATGATGGCAACCACGATCAGGCCCGGATACAACAGCGAAGCTCGCTGCCGACGGGGCGAGGCGGGGGCTCTGCGGGACCCTGGAGCTCCCCGGGCCGTCGCCGGTTCGGATATTCTGTCGCTTGCTTGCACCGCTACGAACCTCCCTTACCTCGCTGCGTGCGTCGGGACCCTGGCCGCTAGCTCTTCAGGTACTGCCCCTGGCGGGCCACCTCCAGCGCCTGCTGCTGGGACAGCTGGGTCATATCGTCGATGCTCATATCTCCCGCGAGGACGCTCGCCAGGCTCCTGCCCACCTCGTCGCCGAGCTGTTGGAACTCCGGGATCCCCACGTACTGGATCCCCGTGTAGGGGACGGGTTGCCGCGTGGGCCTCTCGGGGTTGGCGGTCTCGATGGACTGTATCTCTATCTCGGCCCACGGGTTGTTCTTGTACTTTGTATCCTGGTAGGTGGACCGGCGCGTTCCAGGCGGCACCCGCACCCAACCGAGCTCCCGGCCCACGAGATCGATGTACTCCTTGCTCGTTGCCCACTTGAGAAACTCGAAGGCGGCCTCCTGGTTGCGGCTGGAGGACTCGATCCCCAGGGCCCAAGACCAGAGCCAGTGCGCCCCGCGCTCGGTGGTCCCCGTCGGCCCGTAGGCGAAACCGACATTGTCCGCTATCTCCGAGGTCTCGGGGTCGCTCAGGTAGCCGGCCGTCGAGGTCGCGTCGTACCACATGGCCCCGTCGCCGGACGCGAAGAGGTTCTGGCACTCGGGGAAGTTGTCCGAGGTCGCACCCGGCTGGCCGTAGTTCGTCACCAGATCCGAATAGACTCTGGCCGCCTCCTTGACCTCCGGGGTCTCCAACTGCGGCTCCCAGTTCTCGTTGAACCAGCGCCCACCGAAGGTGTTGATAAACGTCCCGAAGGGGGCCATGTTCGCCCCCCATCCGGGCAGACCCCGCAGGACCATGCCGTAGACGCCGTCGTCCGGATCGTGCACCTGCTTTGCGAAGCCGGAGACCTCCTCCCACGTAGGCCGGTCGGGCATCTGCAGCCCAGCCTCCTTGAAGAGGTCCGTCCTGTAAAAGAGCATCGAGCTCTCGGCGTAGAACGGGAGCGCGAAGAGCTGCCCCTGGTTCGAAAGCACCGTCCGGATGGGCGCGAGCAGATCCTCGAGGTCGTACTCCCGTCTTTCCGTCGCGCTCATTTTCTCGAAGAACGGGTCGAGCGGCACCGTCCACTCGTAGCGGCCCCAGAACGGCGTGTCGTAGCTGCCGATGGTGACGATGTCGAAGTTGCCCGCCCGCATCGCCACATCCTGCGTCACCCGCTGCCGCAGGTCGTTCTCCGGAAGGAAGAGGAATTGGACCTCGATGCCGGTCTTGCTGGTAAAGTCCCCGACGAGGCTCTCCATGTCCTCCATCTGCGAGTTGCTGACCGTCGCCACGGTCAGGCTCGTGCCGGCCAACCGGCCGCCCGAGGCCGCGCCCGACCCACCGCACGCCGAGGCCAGCGGCGCGGTTGCCGCGCCCGCGGCGAGCATGCCCCCCAGCTTGAGGAAGTCCTTGCGCGCAAACCTACGCATATCTTGCCCGACTGGCCGCGTCCCCTGCTTCGCCAATCCGATCCTCCTCTCCGGTCCCTCGCCATTCTAGTTTCATCCGATCGCGGTTGTCAATTTTCTGCATTATTTCTGCACAAACGTGCAATAATGGCTCGCAGGTGGGACCGCGGAACACGGGAGTACGCGCGAGAACATGGCGCCGGGATACGGTGTGAAATTCGGGGACACAAGTGCCCAGCAGTGAGTTGCGGCGTCTGGTCGAGGCCGCGCACCTGTACTACATCAATGACTTTACGCAGGAGAGGGTCGCCTCGCTCATGGGGGTATCGCGCTCCAAGGTATCGCGCATGCTAAAGGAGGCCAGGGCGCGCGGTTTGATCGAGTTTCGGGTCCGGTCATCCCTGATCACCGAGCCTGGCTTGCAGAAGGTTCTACAGAGAGAGCTGGGCTTGAAGGAGTGCCTGGTGCTGGCGGCCCCGGAGTCCTCCGACGAGGCCGAGAGGGTCGGCGCGCTGGCGGGACAGTATCTGCAGGAAAACATAGACGACGGGAACGTCGTGGGTGTGGGTTGGAGCAGCGCGGTGTACAGCACGGTGACCAACTCGGGCCTGCAGAAGAGGCAAGACCTCGTGGTGGCGCAGCTCATGGGAAGCGTGGGCAACGCAATCATCGAGCTCAACGGCATGTACGTAACCGGCCGGCTGGCAGACGACCTTGGTGCGAGCGCGCACTACATACACGCGCCGATGATCGTGACGGACACCGCGGTTCGCGACGGTCTATTGCGCGACCCCTACATCCGCAAAACCCTCGAGGTGGCCCGGCACGCCGACGTCATCCTCGTGGGGATCGGGGCCGTCAACGAGAACCTGGGGCAGTACCGCGCCGGCTACCTCGACGACGCCGACCTCGAGGACTTATGGGCGCGGGGAGCGGTCGGCGAAGTCATCGGCACCTACATCTCCCCAGAAGGTCAGGTGGTGCCACTAGAACTCAACGAGCGCATCGTGGGACTGGATTTCAGAGCGATGCGCAAGATCCCGCTCCGCGTAGGAGTAAGCTGGGGTGCCAGGAAGGCCCTCGCCAACATCGGCGCGGCGCGATCGGGCCTGATCAACGTCCTCGTCACCGACGAGAACACGGCTGACGAAATGGCGACCATCATAAACAAGGGAACCAACGCGAAACCCGGGGAGACGACTTCTCTCTAACCCTGGTGCTCAGGATTTCCGGTGCTGGAGTACCCGCCTGCGGCGTGCTTTACGGGCTGGACGATTCCAAGACGTATCCGACCGCGGCCACGTAGCCCTGGGCTCCCATACCGGCGATCACGGCGTGAACGGCGGGTGAGATGACGGATTCACGCCGCCACCCTTCGCGCCTGTGCACGTTTGATAAGTGGACCTCGACCTTCGGCACATCCACGGCCTCGAGCGCGTCGTGCAGGGCATACGAGTAGTGGGTCCAGGCGCCGGCGTTGATGATCAGCCCGTCGTGATCGGCCGCCTCCCTGATGTACCCGACCATCTCGCCTTCGAAATCCGTCTGTCTGAATTCCAGGTCCACGTCCGGGAACGCTTCCGAGACGAACCTTTCTATGTCGTCGAGGGTCATGGTTCCGTAGACCTCGGGACGACGCGTACCGAGGGTACCGAGGTTCACGCCGTTCAGGACGAACACCCTAGCCAAGGACGACCCCGATCGCCTCGCGCGCCTGCCGCTCGCTCACGGGCACGTTCCTTACGGGTTGGCCGATGTCCCCTAGCAGCACGAACCTGTGTTCGGCGTTGCCAGCCGTTCGCTTCTTGTCCCTGCTCATGGCCTCGAGCGCCCGATCCGTGTCGACGCCCGACACCCGGCGGGGAAGGCCGGCTGCATCTAGCAGGTTTTCGTGTAAGGCGACGAGATCCCGGCCGTACCGGTCCCTGGCGAGGGTCGCGGCGGCGACCATGCCGGCGGCCACGGCCGACCCGTGGGGTAGGCCGTAATCAGCCGCGGCCTCCAGGCCGTGTCCGATGGTGTGGCCGTAATTGAGGATCGCGCGCAGGCCCCCCTCCAGCTCGTCTTCTGCCACGACGCGCGCTTTGAAGCGGATAGAGTGCAGGACGAGCCTCTGCAGCGCGTCGAGATCTCCCGAGCGGGCCGATGGGATGAGGGACAGATCCTCGAAGTACTCTCCCCCGGAGAGCAGGCCCATCTTTATAGTCTCAGCGAGACCGTTTGAGACCTCGCCTTCAGGAAGCGTGCCGAGCCACTGGAGATCGGCTGCGACCAGCCTCGGCCGGATGAAGGCGCCAACCAGGTTCTTGCCCTCCGGGAGGTCGACACCCACCTTGCCCCCGACCGAGCTGTCCACCATGGCAAGCAGCGAGGTCGGCAGCATCACGAGGTCAACCCCGCGCATGTAGGTGGCGGCGACGAAGCCGCCGAGGTCCCCTACCACCCCGCCACCGAGCGCGAAGACGGTGCCATCGCGGGTCAACCCCAGGCGGGCGAGCCTACCAACCGTGTCGGCGTAGACGTCCATGCTCTTGGACCGCTCGCCGGTGGGGACCTCGATCTCCCCCGCCACCCTCCAGCCGGCCGCTTCTAGCACATCGCGCACGCTGGCGGCGTAGAGCGGGCCAACCGTGGCGTCCGTAACGACCGCGCAGAGGCCCGGTTGCAGGAGTTCGGAGACCACGGCGCCGAGGTCGAGCCCGGCCCCGACCACCACGGGGTAGGGACGGGCGACGGGCACCTCCACGGTCTCTACAGACACTCGAGCACCTCCTCGACCACCAGGGAGGGGGATCTCCCGTCGATCTCGACCTCCATGTCGGCGACTTCCCTGTAGAGGGGGAGGCGCTCGGCGTAGCGCGCCTCGAACTCCTTCCTGCTGGCGGCGCGCAGGGGACGCCCTGGCCCCCGGGTCCTGCCGTAGAGAACGTCCACATCCTCGCGCAAGAAAACCGTGGTCACTCCTTGCAGAAGGGCCCTGTTCTCGCGGCGCGTCACCACACCACCCCCGCAGGCCACGATGCGGGGGCTAGCGGCTTCCAGTGACTCGCGAAGAGCTTCCTGCTCCAGATCCCTGAACCGCTTCTCTCCGTACTCGGCAAAGATCTCCGGTATCTCCCTGCCAGCCTTTCTGGTGATGGCCCGGTCGAGGTCCACGAACTCGAGGCCAGTAGCGCTGGCGAGAAGGCGACCCAGCGTGGACTTCCCGCTCCCCATATACCCCACGATGGCCACGGACCCCTCCAAGCCTCAGGTTCCCGATGCGGTCGCGGCGATGCGCACTCCGTAGGCCTCGTAGGCGGCCCGGATGTCGGTCATGTTGTCCATGCCGAACTTCTCCAGGAAAGCCTCTGCCAGCACGATCGCTGCCATTGACTCCCCGATCACGGCCGCGGCCGGCACCGCGCAGGAGTCGGCCCGCTCCTTGAAGGCCCGGGTCTGCTCTCCCGTTGCGAGGTCGACCGTGCGAAGGGCCTTGGCTATAGTGGAGATGGGCTTCATCGCAGCCGAGACCACCACGGGCTCCCCGTTGGTCATCCCGCCTTCGAAGCCGCCAAGGCGGTTCGTGTTGCGTGCCAGGCGGCCGTTCTCGCGCAGGATCTCATCCTGCACCTCGCTCGAGCGGCGGGCCGCAAGCTCGAAGCCCATCCCGAACTCCACGCCCTTGATGGCGTTTATGGACATCATGGCCGCCGCTAGCCTGGCGTCGAGCTTGTCGCGCCAGTCCACGTAGGAGCCTAGCCCGGGCGGAAGACCTCTTGCAACGACCACGAACTCGCCTCCCAGGGCGTCGCGGGCGTAGCGGGCGGCGTCGATCTCGGCCTTCATCCGCTCCGTAACCTCGGGGTCCGGGCATCTGACCTCCGACTCGTCTGCACTTGCGGCCTCGAGCGCGGCGTTCTCCTTCGGGTAGGCTACAGCCCCGATCCTGTAGACCGCGCTCGTGATCTCAACCCCGAACTCGGAGAGTAGCTTTCTGGCGACGCCGCCGGCCGCGACCCGCGCGGTGGTTTCGCGGGCGCTGG
>DASUPX010000357.1:0-4425 GCA_036280905.1 Rubrobacter sp.
CCTTCCAGGGTCTCGTCGCCCTGGCCATAGTAGAAGTCGTCGAGGCGGGCCACGATCTCCCGCTCGACAGGGGAGATCTTGTCCAGGGCCTCCTCCTCTGTGGCGGCGCGGGTCGTGATCCTGAGCCGCACCCTGCCCTGCCCGGCGAGCGGGGCTACCGTGGGGTCCGTTGCGTCGAGGAACTCCTGGACCTTCTCGGCGAGCGCCGACTCGCCTATGCCGGCGAAGTGGAGCGTCCTGGAAATTATGGCGCCGTCGCTGCGGGACCGTATCAGGGGTTCCAGCGTCTCCCCGAACATGGTCTTCATCTCGACGGGCACCCCGGGGAGGGTGGCGAAGAGCGTCTCCTCCCACTCCACGAGCGCCCCCATCGCAGTACCGACGGGGTTGGGGATGAGCTCCGTCCCCGTGGGGAACAGCGCCTGCTTGTAGTTGTTCTCGGTCGGCGTGCGGCCGAACCGCTCGAACATCTCGTCCACGTGCTCGCGGGCCTCGGCGTACTCGACCATCTCGCGGCCCGTCAGGGTCGCCAGGCAGGCGTTCGTCAGGTCATCCGTCGTCGGGCCAAGACCACCGGTGGTTATCACGAAGGCGGAGCGGGAGGAGGCCTGTCGCAGGGCCTCCACGATCCTTTCGGGGTTGTCGCCCACGGTGGTGTGGCGGTAGATGGGTACCCCGAGCTCGGCGAGGCGCTGGCTGATCCAGGCCGTGTTGGTATCAACGAGGTCCCCGAGGAGCATCTCGGTTCCGATGGTGACGATCTCAGCGCTGTTTATGTTCATTCCATTCATCATGGCCGTATTCTACAATCCAGCGTATGGGGGACCACGAGAACGCGAACACTACAGCGGAGAACGCCCGCAACCTTGCCCGCTCGACGCTCTCGGACAAGCGCTACGGTCACACCCTGAGGGTGGCCGATACCGCCGCCGAGCTGGCCCGCATCCACGGCCTCGACGAGAACCGGGCGCGCCTCGCTGGCCTCATTCACGACGCGGCCCGCGAGCACGGGTATGAGGAGTTCCTGAGGCTCGCGGAGGAATGGAACCTTCCGGTGGGAGAACCCGAGAGGCAGAGCCCGAAGCTCCTGCATGGTCCGGTCGCGGCGGAGCTGGCGAGGCGCGAGCTCGGGGTGGGAGATGAAGGGGTTCTGGAGGCAGTCCGGGTTCACACCACGGCGAAGCCGGGGATGGAACCGCTCGCGCTCGCACTGTACGTGGCGGACAAGATCGAACCCGCCCGCGACTACCCGAGCGTGGGGCGCCTGCGCCGGCTGGCCAGGGAGGACCTCCGCGTGGCCACCACCGAGTCCCTGCGACGCGCCATCGACTACAACGAAGGGCGGGGCAAGGACGTGCACCCGTCGAGCCGCGCGGCCCTAGAGTGGTTGGAGGCCGATCACACCCCGCAGGGCAGGGTAGAGCAACAGTAGCGTGTAGAGCGTGAAGGCGAGGGTCAGGAGGGCCACGGCGACCTCGACGGCGCCACCCGACCGCACCCCCCCACCAGGGAGCAGCCTGAACGGCTTTCCAACCGGCCACAGGAGCGGCACCCCACGGGTGTTGAGCGCGTCCGCGAACACGTGCGAGGCGTAGCCGACCACGAGCGCCAGCGAAAGGTTCGGAAACCCTCCCAGGAGCAACAGGACCGGGAGCGAGAAGAGCAGAAGGCCCAGGATAGAGTGGGTCAGGGTGCGGTGGCCCACCGTCCTCACCAGCACGAAGGACGTGGTTCTGAGGGCCCAGCTAAGCGGCCGGCTCAGCGCGTTCAAGAGGGGATTATTGACCCGGCTCAGGCCGTTTCCGAGGGTACTGCGCGGGTTGTCCACGTCCGGTATCCAGGCCGCGGCGACCGCGACCGGATACGCGTAGGCCGGCGGGTCGGTTCCGAGCACGAGCCCGGCGCCCGCTAGCGCCGCGACCCCGAATACGGCGTGGGTCGTCGCGTTCAAATCACGCGCGCCACGTGGGGACGGGTCTGGGTTTGACGACCCGAGCGCTAGGACCCAGAGGAGCCAAACCCGCCTTCACCGCGGCCGTCGGTTGCCGCCTCCAGAAACTCGACCTCGGAGAAGAGCGCGGTGGCGGCACGTACCAGAACCAGCTGGGCGATCCTGGCTCCTCTCTCTACCAGGAAAGCCTCCTCGCGGTCGTGGTTGATCAGGGGCACCAGTATCTCGCCGCGGTAGCCGGAGTCGATGAGCCCTGGTGTGTTGACGAGGGAGATGCCATGCTTCACCGCAAGCCCGCTGCGCGGTAGTACGAGCCCCGCGTAGCCTTCGGGGATGGCGACCGAGATCCCGGTCTTCACCAGTGCTCTGGCGCCTGGGGAAAGCTCTACTCGCTCCACGGAGCGCAGATCGTAGCCAGCGTCCCCGGAGTGCGCCCGGCCTGGAGGCTCGGCCCCGATTACGAGACGACGAAAAGGTACGCTTAGCGGGGGATCCTGGCTCATCCGGAGAATGGTAGCACTGGAGGTTTCGGGCTACAGGCATCAGGTTTCGGGTAGGGTCGTGGCCGGCCCGACATTCTCGCTACGAAATACCGCTCTCGACTCCTGAGGCCTGTAACCTGTGGCCTGTAGCCTGCTATCCTTTATTTATGAGCGAGCAGAGACGACGGTATCTCGTAACATCAGCGTTGCCTTATGCCAACGGGCCCTTGCACGTCGGGCAGATCTCGGGCGCCTATCTGCCCGCTGACGCGTTCGTGCGGTACCTGCGTGCCCGCGGAGAGGACGTGGTCTACGTGTGCGGCACGGACGACCATGGCGTTCCAATAACGCTCAGGGCCGAGCGCGAGGGTAAATCGCCGCGGGAGGTCGTGGATTACTGGTGGGCCCACATGCAAGATACCTTCGAGCGGCTCGGGATCTCCTTCGATAACTTCTCGCACACCTCGTCCGAGCTGCACGCGCGGAACGTCCAACTCTTCTACCGCAAGCTGAAGGAGGGCGGCTATATCTCGGAGGCGGAGTCCAAGCAGATGTACAGCCCGACGGAGGACCGTTTTCTGCCGGACCGCTACGTCGAGGGTACGTGCCCGGTGTGCGGCTACAAGGAGGCCAGGGGCGATCAGTGCGATAACTGCGGCTCCTGGTACGAGGCATACGAGCTGATCGAGCCCCACTCCAAGGTGACGGGCGGGCCGGTCGAGGTCCGTGAGACCACCCACCTGTACCTGGACCTGCCGAAGTTCTCCGAGCGCCTCAGGGAATACGTGGTGAGCCAGGATCACTGGCGTACCTCGGTCAAGAACTTTATCCTCGGCATCATCGACGGGGGGCTCGAGAAGCGGCCCATCACGAGGGACATCCAGTGGGGCGTGCCCGTCCCGGAGCCGGGCTTCGAGGAGAAGCGCTTCTACGTCTGGTTCGACGCCTGCATCGGGTACGTCTCCTCCACGGTGGAGTGGGCCGAGAAGGTTGGCGAACCCGACCGGTGGAGGGAGTACTGGCAGGACCCCGACTCCAGGCTCATCCATTTCATCGGCAAGGACAACACGGTCTTTCACACCCTGATCTGGCCCGCCCAGCTCATGGGCACGGCGGAGGACGGCGACGAACCGTTCGTTCTTCCCTACGACGTGCCAGCCAACGAGTTCATGAACCTGGAGGTCATAGTCGATGGCGAGCGGCGCCCCATGCAGATGTCCACGAGCCGTAACCTCGCGGTCTGGCTGCACGAGGCCCTGGAGCGCTTCCCGGCCGACCCACTGCGCTTCTACCTTGCCTCAAACCTGCCCGAGACGGGGGACGTGGTCTTCTCCTGGCGCGATTTCCAGGGCCGGGTCAACTCGGACCTGATCGGCAACCTCGGCAACTACATCAACCGCGTCCTCTCCTTCGCCGAGAAGTACGCAGGCGGCGAGATCCCCGATCCCGGGGAACTACCCGAGGAGGCGCTGGCCGTCCTTGAAGACTTCAGGGCGCTTGAGGCGCGCTACGAAGAGCGGATGCTCGCCCCAAGGCCCCGCGAGGCGCTGGGGGAGCTCATGGCGATGGGACGCCGCGCCAACCGATTCTTCGACGCTTCGGCCCCCTGGAAGACCCGCAAAGAGGACCCGGAACAGACCAGCCTAACGCTCTACGTCTGCTCCGTCCTCTTAGGCTCTATCGCCTACCACGCCGCCCCGTACGTTCCCGAGGCCATAGAACGCCTCGGCGGGTTCTTCGAAGGCCCTATCGCCCGCGTCTCCGACCTCGACGGCCTGCCAGAGGCTTACCGGGTAACCGGCGCGAAGCCGCTGTTCCAGAGGATCGAGGACGACGAGGTGGCGGCGGCCGAGGGGCTACTTTCTAGGGCGGTCAGCTCCTAGCCTTCAGCAGTCAGCAAATGAAGCTGAAGGCTCCTGGCTCTCCTGTCTACGCCTTGCGATGCTTAGTAGCCACGGTGTACGTGCCGTCGGGTAGCTCTCCGAGCTCGGA
>DASUPX010000358.1:0-3313 GCA_036280905.1 Rubrobacter sp.
AAGGACAGGGTCCACGAGCGGCTCGACCGCATGGACAAACGCCTGGAGAGCCTGGAGGCACGCTTGGAGAGGCACCTGAAAGGCGGAGACGCGTAGATGCAGAACCAGGCAGATGCCCGTCCCGTGGCCGAGAACACCCAATCGGCAACCAGCGGGGTGGAAGAGAGCGCGATGCGGCTTCTGGGCGCGTTCTACGACCTCTCGGACGGGAAGATAACCGAGCCGGTGCCGCTCGAAGGGCAGGGCGGGGCGGCCCCGAAAGCCGAGCTCGACGCGGGGTCGACTGAGTGCGCCATCGCGGCCAGGTACCTGGCTGATCAGAAATTGATAGAGGCAAGGGGCAACGCCTCGGAGTACGTGATCACGGTGGCCGGCTTCGACAAGGTCAGAGAGATGCGCGGCATGGGCTCCCCGGCCCCGCCGGCGGGAAGGAACCAGATGAGCGACAAGGCCCAGCAGCGGCTTCTCACGATTTTCTCCATAGTGATCTCCATATTCCTGAGCCAGCCGCTTGCCAGGTTTATCGGGGAGACGATACCGGAGCGCAGGGGCATCAAGGACGACGTGACCGAGGCCGTCCTGCAGGGCCTGGTCAGGGCCGCGGCCTTCGGGCTCGCCTCCGTGCTGGTGCGCCAGATCGCGGCCAGCAGGAGGTAGAAGGCCAACACGCCACGGATGCTGGCCCCGCATCCCCTCTGATATATTTCGCCCGAGGGGCAGTTGTTCGCATTGGGGAGGGACGCGATGGCCACGGTCCGTGAGGCAACTTTCGATCTCTTGCGCCGTCTCGGGTTGACGACGGTGTTCGGCAACCCAGGCTCGACGGAGTTGCCTTTCCTCCGGGACTTTCCGGAAGATTTCCGCTACGTGCTTGGCCTGCAGGAGGCGACGGTGCTCGGGATGGCCGAGGGGTTCGCCCAGGGCGAGGGACGGGCCGCCCTCGTCAACCTGCATACCGGGCCTGGGCTGGGCAACGCGATGGGGGCCATGATCACGGCGTGGCACAACAAGACGCCGCTCTTGGTCACCGCGGGTCAGCAAGACAGACGCCACAGGGCCCTTGAGCCGCTCCTGACCGGAAAGCTGGTCGATCTGGCCAGGCCCTACGTCAAGAGGAGCTTCGAGCCTCTTCGGGCCGCCGACGTGCCCCGGGAGATCCACCGCGCCTACCACACCGCCATGCAGCATCCCAGGGGCCCGGTCTTCGTCTCGGTCCCGATGGACGACTGGGACGCGGAGGCCGAAGCGCCGACCGACCACGAGGTGGTCCACAGCTCTGCCCCCGATCCCGGAGCGCTGGCCCGTTTTGCGGGCACCCTCACCGGGGCAACGAACCCTGCCATCGTGGTTGGGGCCGGCGTGGAAAGGGCCGGCGCGTTTCGCGATGTCGTCGCGCTCGCCGAGAAGCTCGCTGCCCCGGTCTGGCAGGCACCTATCTCCCCGCTCGCCGGTTTTCCACAGGATCACCCGCTCTTCCAGGGCCATCTGCCCCCGGCCCAGAGGGCGCTCGCGGAGATGCTCTCGGATTACGACGTGGTGCTCGTCCTCGGCGCGCCCGTGTTCCTCTACTACCCTTACGTGCCAGGCCCGACCGTGGCAGACGGTACGCGGGTGCTCCACGTTTCGGAGGATCCCGAGGAGGCCGCCAGCGCTGCCGTCGGCGAGAGCCTCGTCGGCGACGTGGGCATCGCGGTCAGGGTTCTAACCGAGCTGGTTCTGCAGACGGACCGTCTGCCGCCGCCGGCCCAGGAGCCGCCCGCGCAGCCCGAGCCAGCGACCCCGATGTCCGTGGAGCACGTCATGCACACCCTCGCGGGGGTGCTCCCGGAAGGTGTCGCCGTCTTCGACGAGACGGCCTCGAGCATGGCGAAGCTGCACAGGTACGTCAGGTTCAACGAGCCGGGCGGCTACCACACGTCGGCTGCGGGCGGCCTTGGGTTCTGCATGCCCGCTTCGGTCGGGTTCAAGCTCGCGGCGCCCGGAAAACCCGTGGTTTGCGTCGTTGGTGACGGGTCCAGCATGTACTCCATCCAGGCGCTCTGGAGCGCCGCGCGCTACGGGGCCGACGTGGCTTTTATCGTGATCAACAACCGCGGTTACTCCATTCTCAAGGGCTTCCGCGACGCTATCGGGGCGGGGGATACGGTGCCTGGCCTCGACGTGGAGGGGATAGGCTTCGTCGATGTCGCGCGGGGTCTGGGCGTGGAAGGTGAACTGGTCGAACGAAACGAAGATCTCCTGCCCGCCATCAAGCGCGCCCTTGGCGCCGGAAGACCTTACCTGCTAGATGTGGTGGTCGACCCCGAGGTCCCCGAGCTATTGAAGTAGAGGTCGCCCGCAACCCGTAGGGAGAGGAGTATCTTCGTGTCTGAGGTCTTCGTCGTTGGTTCCATAAACCAGGATTTCGTGTTGAGCGTGGATCGCCGTCCGGAGCCCGGAGAGACCGTGACGGAGGCGCAACTCTCCAAGGGAAACGGCGGCAAGGGCGCCAACCAGGCCGCCGCGGCAGCCCTCCTAGGCGCGGGCGTAACGTTTCTGGGCCGCGTTGGGGACGACGGTCTCGGAGAGCCCCTCGTCGAGGCCCTGGCCGAAAAGGGTGTGGATACCGGCCTGATCGAAGCGTCCCCAGGCTGGTCTACGGGCACCGCGTTCATAACCCTCACGCCCGACGGGGAGAACGCCATCACCGTCGCCCCCGGTGCCAACCGCAGCCTCACCGCGGATGACGTGGACGACGCCTCCGACGCCATCGGAGATGCGCGCGTGCTGGTGGCCCAGATGGAGGTCCCGCTCGAGGTCGTCCTTCGGGCTGTAGAGGTCGCCGCGCGACAGGGAACCCGCGCCCTCGTAAACCTGGCCCCAACGAGAGAGGTTCCGAGGGAGCTGCTGCAGAAGCTAGATCCCCTGGTGGTCAACGAGCACGAAGCCGCCTTCCTGCTCGGCAAAAAGGTCGAGGGTGTGGAAGGTGCCCTCTCCGCCGCCCCCGGGCTTCTCGAACTGGGGCCGAAGTCTGCGGTGATCACGCTCGGACGCGAAGGAGCCGTTTTCAGCGACGGAGACTCTACGGGCCACGTTCCTAGCCCGGAGGTCGAGGTTGTCGATACCACCGGGGCTGGTGACGCCTTCGTTGGCGCCCTGGCTGGCAGACTCGCCCGCGACGCCTCTCTGGAAGACGCCGTCGCCTACGCCGCGCGCGCCGGGGCCGCGGCGGTAACCAGGGAAGGCGCCCAGGGCGCCCTGCCGACTCCAGAATCTGTGGAAGCCTTGTAGCGGCGGCTTCTGCCGAAGATCAACCCCTGCGGGTTGCGCCGGC
>DASUPX010000359.1:0-4546 GCA_036280905.1 Rubrobacter sp.
ACACGGTACGCGAGGTAGGGGAGGACCAACGTGACGAACGCGACCGAGCCGGCCGCCGGGAGAGCTCCGTCCACCTGGAGGCAGAGGCTCAAGCTGGTGGGTCCTGGCATAGTCATCGCGGTGACCGGTGTCGGGGCCGGGGACATGATCTCCTCGCTCGTGGCCGGCGCCAGCTTCGGGACCATCCTGATCTGGGCCATCGTGGTCGGCGCGGTCCTGAAGTTCGCCCTGACCGAGGGTATAGGCCGCTGGTACATGGCCTCGGGCGAGACCATCCTGAAGGGCTGGCACATGCTCGGGCGCGGGGCGACGTGGTACTTCCTGATCTACCTGTTCGTCGTGACCTTCGTGTTCGGGGCGGCGGTGACTTCGACGGCGGCCCTGGGCGCCTCCGCCATGTTCCCCGACCTGCTCCCCATCTGGGCCTGGGCCGGGCTGCACGGCATACTTGGTTTCCTGATCGTCGGCATCGGCCGCTACGGCCTGTTCGAGAGGATAATGAAGGTCATCGCGGCCGTGAAGTTCGGGGCGATCATACTGCTCGCCGTCCTGCTCACGCCGTCCCTGACCGAGCTGGCCCTCGGGGTGGTCCCCAGGATACCGGAGGGCGCCCTGATCAACGCCCTGGCCATCATCGGCGGGGTTGGGGGTACATATACGCTGGCGTCGTACACCTACTGGGTGCGCGAGCGCGGATGGCGTGGGGTCTCCTGGATCCCGACGATGCGCACCGATGCGGCCGTTGGCTATATCCTGACCGGTGTGTTCATGATCTCGATGCTCATCATCGGGGCCGAGTTCCTGTTCGGGACGGGCAAGAGCATAGATAGCGAGGAGGGCCTCGTGGCGCTCGCCGACCCGATCCAGGACCGCTTCGGATTCCTCGTCCGCTGGGTCTTTCTCGTCGGCTTCTGGGCCGTCGCAACGGGGGCCATGATCGGCGCCTGGAACGGCGCGGCCTACCTGTTCGCCGATAGCATGCGTACCTTCCGCGACGTGCCGGATGAGCAGGCACAGGAATACCTCTCCGAAAAGAGCATCTGGTTCCGGGCAATGCTCTTCTGGATCACGTTCCCACCCATGATCCTCTACGCTTTCGGAGAGCCGGTCGCGCTCGTCATAATCTACGCCTCGCTCGGTGCGCTCTTCCTGCCTTTCCTCGCGATCACGCTGATGCTCCTCCTGAACTCCAGCCGCGTGGCCCCCGAATACCGTAACCACCTTGTTACGAACATGCTGCTGGCGATCTCCGTGATCCCCTTCATCGTGGTTGGCGTCCAGGAGATCCTCGGCGCCCTCTGAACCCGAAAGCACAACCGAAACCCTCCCACAGGTAGCCAACTACGAGCCCGTTCCTGGCCGAGAGTCGTTAACAAAACTTAACACAACTTTAAACCTATCTTCCGAATAACCACTGGCATCAACAACCTATCGGGTTAGTATGTCGTGCAACGTTTTCCGGACTGCTTCGCACCGGCCCTTCGACCGGCGCGTGGTCTGCATTATTTCTCTTGCGGCATTCTGTCGCGCCCCGCACGACACAGAGCAACGCGTTGTCAGCGTAGGAGATGCAAGGAGAGTGAGTCACCATGCGAAGGTCATTCGGCCCGACGGTTAACGTGGGCGCAAATAGTGTTCTTTCGGGTATCCAGGTCGTAATCGTATTCTGGTGGGCCTTTTTTATGGAGAGCCTCTCCGGAACGGCTTCGGCGGTGACGACCGGTGTCTAGGATAGAGGAGCTTTCCGGTCGCTGCCTGCACGAGCTCTTCGAGGAGCAGGCCCGTCGCACGCCGGAGGCCGTCGCGCTTGAGGACAGTGAGGTGTCCCTGACCTACGCTGAGCTGGATAGCCTCTCCGGGAGGCTGGCGTCTTATATCAGGAGCAAGGGCATAGGGCCGGACGATCCCGTTGGTGTCTTCATGGAGCGGCGGGCCGAGTACGTGATCGCGTGCCTCGCCGCCATGAAGGCTGGCGGCGCATACCTGGTGCTCGAGCTCGCCTACCCACCGCCCCTGCTCGCCGACGTCATGTCCGACGCTGGTCCGCGCCTCGTGCTCACGCAGGAGCGGTACACGGATCGCCTGCCGGAGGGTACGGAGACGTTCTGCCTCGACGCGGCTCTGGACGAGAGGCTCGAGGACCTTCCGGCCGTGGACGAGAGGGTGGAGGTCGGGCGGGACAACCTGGCCTTCATCTCCTACTCGGCCGGAACGACGGGGAAGCCAAAGGGGATAGCCAACCCGCACAAGGCTTCCGTCCTCTCCTACCTGTGGCGGTTCGGCATCAGCGATTATGGGCCGGGCGACAGGGTCGGGTGCAACGTGTTCTTCATCTGGGAGATGATACGGCCGCTCTTGCGGGGGGCGACCACGGTCGTCATCCCCGACGACGTAATCTACGATCCCAACGCCCTGGTCCGGTTCATCGAGGAGTACGGGATCACGGAGGTCCTGATCACGCCTTCCCTCCTGGAGACGGTTCTGAACTCGGGTGGGTCGGATCTGGAAGAGAGGCTGTCGAGCCTGAAGACGCTGTGGCTAAACGGTGAGGTGGTCACCCGCACGCTCGCCCAGCGCGCCATGGGGGTCTTGCCCCACACCCGCCTCCTGAACGTCTACAGCTGCAGCGAGACCCACGAGGTTGCCGCCGGGGACCTGAGCGAGCTGGTAGAGAACCAGGAGTCCACGTACTGCCCGGTCGGCGTTCCAATGGACCGGGACCGCCTCTACCTCCTGGACGAGGACGGCGAACACGTTCCCGAGGGCGAGCCCGGCGAGCTTTTCGTCGGCGGCGAGTGCCTCGCGCGTGAGTACGTTGGCCTGCCCGAGAAGACCGAGGAGAGCTTTCCCGAAGACCGCTTCTCCCGGGCCGAGGGTGCCAGGATGTACCGGTCTGGTGACAGGGCGCGCATCCTCTCCGACGGGACCCTGGAGATCATGGGCCGCGTCGACTTTATGGTCAAGATCAGGGGCTACAGCGTGGAGCTTGGCGCCGTGGAGGCCGCCATCGAGGAAGACCTGGCCGTGCAGGCTTGCGTGGTCGTTTCGGAGGGCGAGGAGGGCGAGGACAAGCGCCTCGTGGCCTACCTGGTGCCCGACCCTGATGACGAAGACCGCTACTCCGGCTGGAGCCTGGATCCGAAGACGGGCCGCAGCAAGGAGATGAGGGGCGTTCTGCAGGACAGCCTACCGCACTATGCCGTCCCCTCCGTCTTCGTCGAGCTCGAGTCGCTACCTATCCAGGCCACCTCGGGCAAGGTCGACCGCACCGAGCTTCCGCCGCCTCCGCCGCGGCCCACTCGCAGGGAGACGGGCGATATAGAGAGGCTTCCCGACGATGCCTCTCACCGGGAGAAGGAGGCGCTGCTCGCGCGGGCCTGGGAGAACGTGCTGCGTCTCGACGAGGGTGAGGTGGGACCCGAGGACAACTTCTTCGACCTCGGCGGGCACTCGCTGGCCGCCGCCCAGCTCTCCAGCCAGGTCGAGCAGGGCTTCGGCGTCCACGTCTCCATGCCCCTGTTCATGGAAGACCCGACGCTGGTTGGGCTGCTCGGCAAGATAGAGCAGTTGCAGCTCGACGGGACGGCGGGAACGGTGACGGCCGTTGGAGATCTGATCTCCGACGCCGCACTCGACCCCGAGATAACCCCACAACCCGCCGACGAGACCCCGACCCTGGACGATGCCCGCGACGTTTTCCTGACCGGAACGACCGGGTTCCTGGGAGCCTTCCTGCTCGACGGGTTGCTCTCCAGCACCGAAGCGCGCGTCCATTGCCTGGTCAGGCCCCGCGGTGACGCGATGGGGACCATCGAGGCCAACCTGCGACGCTACGGGCTGTGGAAGCCCGGGCACGCCGAGCGCATCGTGCCCGTTCCGGGGGATCTGGCCGAACCACTGCTGGGTCTGGACGAGGAAGGCTTCGACGCGCTGGCCCGCAGGGTGGACCTGATCGTCCACGCCGGGGCGGCAGTGAACCTCGTGTATCCTTACTCGGAGCTGAAGGCACCCAACGTTGGGGGCACGAACGAGATCCTGCGCCTGGCGTGCCGGAACGGGGCCAGGCCTGTTCATTACGTGTCGACCAACGGGATCTTCCCGTCGGACTCGGGCCCTTGCGAGGAGGATGTGGACCTCGACCGCCTCGCCGACGCCCGCGAGGACGGCTACGGTCAGTCCAAGTGGGTGGCCGAGAAACTGGTGCGGGAGGCCGGCAAGCGGGGTCTGCCGGTCAGCGTGTACCGTCCCGGCAACGTTTCAGGGCACAGCGAGACGGGAGCCTCCAACCCGCGCGACCTGCTCGGCGCCGTGATCGTGGAGTCGTTGCGGCTGGGCTGCGCACCGGAGGTGGAAGACTGGCGCATGGAGATGACCCCCGTCGATTTCGTGGCCGAGGCGATGGTTCACATTGCCTCGAACCCTGGTTCTTACGGGGGAACCTACCATCTGGCCAACCCCGAACCCCCGCACGCCGACGACGTTTTCGATCTGCTCGAGGAGCGAGGCTACACGCTGGAGCGGGTCCCATACGAGGAGTGGCTGCAGA
>DASUPX010000360.1:0-3689 GCA_036280905.1 Rubrobacter sp.
CTACAGGTTTCAGGCTTCAGGTTTCGTACGGAATCAGGTTGAACGGTGATCGTGGCAGGCACGGACCTGTGTCTTCCGAGCAGGCGTGGATTCCCGCTTTCGCGGGAATGACGGTGGGGCGAGGCGGGAATAACGGAGAAGGATCGGATGTTAGCCCGCGACCAGGCAACGAGATTCTACGAACGGATCGGGCATCACGTTTCAGGATTCAGGAAGATTACCTGATGCCTGAAACCTGTAGCCTCCTTCTACCAGCTCCCATGGGCCTGGGTACGCCCGGGCGTCTGCCAGCCTTCGGGGTGTATGATGTAGGCGACGCCGCCCGAGCCGTTTTCGAGCCATACTTTGCGGACCTCGTTTCGCCTGTAGACCCGCCTGACGCCAGCGTTGCTATTTGCAGCGGGGTCGTTGACGATAACGTCCCCTGATCTGGTGAAACCCCGGATCACGAGCAGGTGGCCCGAACTCGCCGGGAGGGGCGCGCCTGTCAGGTCGCCACGCCCCCAGGAGATGCTGGCGATCACGGGTACCTTCTTCGCGGTCCAGAGTTCCCCCTGACCTAACGAGGAGAAGCGGTTGACGGAGGATTCGAGGCCGTAGGAGGCGGTGTAGGCCGTGTTGAAAGGCCAGTTGCCGTTCCCGCGGTAGGCGTAATCGTAGGTGCCGCGCGCCACCCTCGGCACCGTCTGGTCCAGGCTCTTCTTGCCGGTCTTTTTCGACCAGTAAGCCATGACCATGGAGAGCGAGGTCGGGCTGCACCATACCTCTCCGCCGTTCTCGTAGACCATCTGCGAACGCGGCGGGACGTCGAGGCCCTCGCCCCACAGGGTCCTGTGGGACCCCACGAGGGACTCCCCGTGGCGGTTGGAGTTGGAGGCCGTTACGTAGACCGCCCCGACACGGGGGGTCCTACCGGCCTCCCTGGAGACGAGGGTGAGACGGTACTGGTAGGCATCGGCGAACACGGAGCCCGTGCTCTGCAGGGTGTCCGTCTCTACCCGCCAGCTCCCGGCCCTCTGTCCGTTTACGCTGTGGCGCTTCACCGTACCCGTATCCTTCGCCCAGACGCCCATCTGCCACCAGCGGGTCCAGGTTCCGGACGAACGGACCCTCATCTCCACCCGAAGATAGGTCTTCTGGGGTGTGAGCGCGTTCCACGAGGGGATGAAGGTGTCCTTGTGCGCCGAAGGGTAGACCGGGGAGGTCAGGGTGCCCGTCGTTCTCCCGTGAGCTAGCCTGGCCGACCCGTCCTGGAACGTAACGCCCCTGGCCGTGCCAGCCGCGAGCGCCCGGTAGGAGTCATACCGGCCGAAGTCTATGTAGGATCCACCCGCCGCCTCGGCACTCCAGGAGGTGCACAGGAGCAGGCAAACGCCGACGAGCGCCGACGCCACGACGTGTACCAACGAGATCCGGCAAGCGTAGATCCCCCTCACGAGATGCATTCTACAGGCGTCGCCCATCCGGCGCGACTTGCCAGAGGCTGGGGATCTCAGCTTTTTGGCTGACCGCTGATGGCTGACCGCTTATGGCTCTCATTGCCGAAGCGTTGCCCGAGCACCCTTAGCAGGAAGAGGGGGTTGCCGATCAGGTACCGTCGCCACAGGCGGCGGGGCTCGACGAGGAGGCGCGCCAACCACTCGAAGCCGTTGTCCGTCAGGAAGCGCGGGCCGCGGCGAAGCCCGCCCGAGACGTAGTCGAAGACGGCCCCACCCGTGAGGACGACGCTGGCGTCTATGGCATCCCTGTTCTCCATCACCCAGCGTTCCTGTAGGGGCATTCCAAGGCCGAGGATGAGGATGTCGGGGTCGGCAGCGTTCACCTTGCGCAGGACCGCCTCGTTCTCGGTGCTGCCGGGGCGGTGATCGAAGTACCCGTGCCCGACCCCGGAGATGCGGAGGCCTGGGTGTCGCCTCCGGAGCCGTCGAGCGGCCCGCTCGGCCACGCCGGGCGCGGCGCCCAGCAGGAAGAGCGAGAGGCCCTCTGCCTCGGCGAAGGCGGCGAGCCGCCACGCCCAGTCAGCGTAGGTAATGCGCTCGGGGATGCATTTTCCGAGCAGCCTCGCCGCGAGCATCACCCCGGCCCCGTCACAGAACACGAGATCTGCTCGGTCGAAGAACCCGCGCAGCACGGCGTCCGTGTAGAGCAGGTTGAGGCAGTTGGCGTTCACGTTTAGGATCGTGCCCCGCCCCCCGCCCTCGACCAGCCGCTTTATCCCGGCTTGCAGCTCTTCAACGGTCAACGGGTCGACGCCAACCCCGAGCACGTCTATCCGGGATGGACGCCCCTCTACAGGGCGCGACATATCGCTGCCTCCAGCCCGGCGAAGCGGGCATCCCAGGAGTTCTCGCGGGCGCTCCCGATGCCGCCACGCACCTTCTCCTCCGTATCCCCATCCCACAGGCCCCGCAAGATCTCCACGTAGTCCTCCGGGCGCCTTGCAAGATAGAGGTACTGGCGGAGTTCCCCAAGCGCGGGGAGGGGCGCCGCCACGACCGGCCTGCCCGCAGCGAGGCACTCGTAGGTTTTGGCCGGTGAGACGGCGCGGGTGAGGGCGTTGGTCCGGTAGGGAAGCACGAAGGCGTCCACGCCGGCGAGCGCCCCTGGCAGCGCCTCGTGGGGGACCTCTCCCCTGTAATCCACACCAGGCGTCTCGAGCAGCCCCCTTCCCACGCGGTCGAGGCCGCCCACGAGGCGCAGGCGGAACCCCGCACGGACGATGGTCTGTAGCGCTTCGAAGTCTATGCGCTCCCTGGTAGCGTCGCCGAAGAAGCAGACGGTCTCGATCTCGCGCGCAGGAGGCTGGTCTTGCAGGACGGCGAACCGCTCGTAGTCCACCGCGGGGCCGCTGAGAAACGCGTCCGGCCTAATGCGCCTCGCCTGCTCGAGCAGGTGTGGCGAGGTACAGGAGACTAGGTCGGCTCGGAGGAGTAGCTCGCGCTCGGTCCTGGCTATGTCTCGTGGGACGCCTGGGAAGTGCTCGTAGTCGTCCGAGCAGTCGTAGAGAACGAGCCCGGGGTCGAGACCGGAGATGAGATCCAACGTCGTACGGGTGGGCGGGTAGGCGATCACGAGCGGTCGGGGACCCACGATCTTCCGCAGGTCGCGCAGCACGCGCGGGACGAGGAACCTCTGGTTCGCCCACCGGAGAGGCTTTGGGGTCGGCGGGGCCGTGAGCGGCGCGTACACGGTGGGGTTATTCTGCCCCGGCGGCTTTCCGCCTCTTCTCGAGGAGCCTGGTATCCGCGAGAACACGTTGCGTAGCGTCTCCTTGCCCGGTTTCGGGAAGGCGAGGCCGGTTGTCTCGACGAAGACGGTGGGATAGCCGGACCGGGCGAACAGGGTGGCCAGAGTCTGGTGGCGCTGCCAGAGGAAGTTCCACCTGATGCCGGCCAGGACGACCACCGACGGCTTCACCGGGCGGACCCCCGGTTCTCTTCCATAAGCGAGTACGCACCAGAAGGGGAAGGCATAGGCCCCACGCCGTAGACGCGGTCCAGGCCGAAGAGCGCCAGGATCCCACGGGCCCTCTCTAGCTGTCTGGAGCTCACGTGTTCGCGCCAGCCGTCTACGCAAGGCGGGGGAGCACCCATCCTGCTCAGGGGCGAGGGACGTCCGAGTTTTTCGTAGGCCCGGTCGTCGAGGTCTAGACCCAGGAACTTGAAGAGGCTCCGTAGCCCGTCCTCCGG
>DASUPX010000361.1:0-6763 GCA_036280905.1 Rubrobacter sp.
CGGTGATGCCAATCCTCTCGAAGGCACGAGACCTTACGATGCCGACCAGATAGGCGGCACGACCGCCCTCGTCGTCGGGTCGGACAGGAGGGTGATCCGGGACTACGTCACCTCCTCTGGAACGGTAAACAACTGCGCTGGCGGCGGCACCCCGTGGGGCACGTGGCTGACCTGCGAGGAAGACCGCACGACGATCGGGAGAAGAGACCACGGCTACGTGTTCGAGGTGGACCCGAGAAACCCCGAGAACCGGCTGTCAAAGACGCCGATGGTGGACATGGGCCGCTTCTCGCACGAGGCGGTGGACATCGACCCGAGAACGGGAATCGCCTACCTCACGGAGGACGACTTCGAAGGCCTAATTGACGACGATGACCCGAGCCTCGACACGCGCCGCAGCTACTTTTACCGGTATCTGCCCAACAACCGCAGGGCGCGTCCCGGCGCGTTGCAGGAGGGCGGAACGCTTCAGGTCGCCAGGCTCGACGAGGCACCGTCTGATGCCGACTTTATCGACCTGGGACAGCGGTTCACGGTGCGCTGGATCACGGTGAACCCTGAGACCCCGCGCGACGACGCGCTGGCGGTGGACGCCACGCGCTTCAACCGCCTGGAGGGCGCCTACTTCAAGGGCGGGGCATTCTGGTTCGACGACACCGCCGGCGGCGAGGGGCGCCTGGGCCAGATCTACCGCTACCTGCCTGCCACCAATACCATAGAACTCTTCTACGAGGGCACGGACAAGAACCGGCTTGAGAGCCCTGACAACATCACCGTGACCCCCTGGGGCGATCTCTGGGTGGCCGAGGATGGCGACTACGGGAACAGGATCATAGGCTTCACCCCAGAGGGCCGGTCCTACGTGTTCGCCAACAACCGCGTGCCGTTCCAGAGCTCTCCCGGTGTGCCCGACGGGGAGCCGGGCGAGCGCTCAGAGTTCGCGGGGCCGACCTTCTCTCCGGACGGCAGCACGTTCTTCGTCAACATCCAGAGCCCCGGTATAACCTATGCTATCTGGGGACCTTTCAAGCCGCGTAGCACGTCTCGCCAGCGCATGATGGCCCACGCCGACCCACCGGATTGGCTACGCCCGGAGATCTCCGGGGAGCTGTCGGAGGCCGCCCAGAAGAACGGGATGACCGAGCTGGAGGCGGCAGCCTTCGACCGCCTCGGTGTGCCGCTAGCGTAGCGGGAGGAGCCAGGGAGCCCAGCGAACGTAAACCGTGGCCCCGGCAAACGTGTATGCTTTGTCGTGTCAGAGCGGCTGCTTCGAGGGGGGTCAGGGTTGGGCTCGGACGATACACAAGTTCGTGTGGAAACGGCAACATCGTTTCTAGCAAGTCCATCATGGGGGAGGGCCTTGCGATGACTACTTCGAGATTTCGGGCGGGGAATGCCGGCGTCCCGCACCTGCTGCTCGTTGTCCTGGTCGTTCTTCTGGCGATCGGCGTCGCGATCTTTGCCGGTGTGGCGCCGGCGACGGCCGCCAGGCCGCAGTCAGACGTCGACCGGTGCGCAACCGGCGTCGATCTCTACGGGTTCTCCGACGCGCTCGACAAGCAGGCTTACGGGGGAACGGACGTCGGTGGCCTGTCGGGCCTCACATACGACAGAACGAGAGATGTCTACTACTCCCTGGTGGACAACCAGGGAACCACCGCGGCGCGCTTCTACACGCTGCGTCTGCCGGTCGACGGGTCCGGGCTCGGAGAGGCAGAGGTACTGGACGTGACGATCCTGCGAGACGAGAACGGTCAACCTTTCACGGGGGCGGACTTCGACGGGGAGGGCATCGCGATCACGCCAGACGACGAGTTGCTGGTCTCCTCCGAGACCGAGCCCTCGATCCGGCGCTTCGCGCTCGACGGCACCTACCTTGGGGCGTTGACGGTGCCAGAACGATTTAGCGATGAGAAGCAAGACAACCAGACGTTCGAGAGCCTGTCGCTGAGCCCGAACGGCCGCAGCCTGTTTACCGCTAACGAGGGGTATCTGACCGGGGACGGAGAGACCGCGGATGGCAGCGACCGCCTGCGCATTCTGCGTTACGAGGACCGGGAAGCGGGCGGCTTCGAACCGACTGAGCAGTACTTCTACCTGGCCGACCCCGGGCTGGGCGTCGTGGACATAGCGGCGCTCTCCGAGACCGAGCTTCTGGTACTGGAACGCGGCTTCGTATCGGGAGAGGGCAACACCGTCCGCATCTACAGGGTGTCACTGGACGGCGCGGAGGATGTCTCCGACGTAGAGAGCCTGGCCGAGTCCGGTCTTGAGCCGGTGGAGAAGGAGCTGCTGGTCGACCTGGTGTCTTGTCCGTCGGACGGGGCGACGACGCCGGGCACGCAGGTGAACCCACTGCTCGACAACTACGAGAGCCTGACGCTGGGGCCACGGCTTCCCGGCGGAAGCCGGTCGCTCCTGCTCCAGAGCGACGACAACTTCGGCTCCGGACAGGTGACCCGCGTGGTCGCGCTGGACGTGGACAACGGACAACTGAGGATCAGGGGGTAGAAGATGACGAAGACAAGATTCAGGGCGGCCTTATCTGTATCGATGCTGGCCGCGCTGGCCGCGCTCGCCGCGGCGTTGATGACCACCGGACCGGCCCAGGCAGTGCCCGAGGATGCGCCGGTGCTCAACATAGGACATCGCGGGGCCTCCGGGTACGCCCCGGAGCACACCTTTGCCTCCTACGACCTAGCTCTGGAGTTGGGTGCCGACTACATCGAGCAGGACCTGCAGCTGACAAGTGACGGCGTGCTCGTGGTGCTGCACGACGAGACCCTCGACCGGACCGCCCGTCCCACAGCCGAGTCACAGCCAGGAGATTGCACCGGGCTCGTGATCGAGCACACCCTGGAGCAGATCAAGACCTGCGAGGTCGGAAGCTGGTTCAACGAGGCGTACCCCGAGTACGCAGATCCCTCCTACGTTGGCCTGGAGATCCCGACGCTAGAAGAGGTTTTCCAGCGTTATGGCAAGAGCGTCAACTACTACATAGAGACCAAGAACCCGGAATCCGCCCCCGGCATGGAGGAGGAGCTTCTCCGGCTCATGGACGAGTACGGTCTGACGAAGCCGGCGGAGAAGAAGTGGCAGGTCCTGATCCAGTCCTTCAGCCCCGAGAGCCTGCAGAAGATACACGCCCTGGAGCCCGGTCTTCCGCTGGTACAGCTCTACTCGAGCACCGAGACCAGCGAGACCATCCAGGCCCAGCTCGACCTGGCCAGCACCTACGCGGTGGGCATAGGACCGTCCAAGAGCGACGTCGACGCCGCGCTCGTCGAGGCGGCGCACACCCGCTGCCTGGACGTTCATCCTTACACCGTGAACGAGACGGCCGAGATGCAGGCCCTGGTCGACCTCGGCGTTGACGGTATGTTCACCAACTTCCCGGACCGCCTGGATACCGTGCTCGGGGACGGGGCGGCTGGCGGCAAGTCTGGGGCCGTGATGGCGGCGAAGGCCTCGGCGGCCTGCCGCGCGGTCTGATAAGCCCAGGAAGCTGACCGGGAGCCGTCGGCACGGGTGTTGCGTGGCCGGCGGCTTCTGTTATTTTGCTCTGGGTGGTGGCTGGTCCACTTCTCGCATGCACGAGACAGGGAGGGTTTCATGACGGCAGGTAGATTACGTTCGTTGGGCCTCGTGGCCTCTTTGTGTTTGGCCTTGATGCTAGCGGTAGCTTCCATCTGGACGGCAAGCGCTGATTCCAAGCCAAAACCGAGGCCGGTACCGGAGGGCCGCACAGCCACGGTCCAGCTTCTCGGCGTCAACGACTTTCACGGCAACCTGGAGCCTCCCCGGCAGATCGACGGCCGCACGGTCGGCGGGGCTGCCTATCTGGGCGCTTACCTGAACCAGTACGAGGCAAGCAACCCCGAGCGCACCATCCGGGTCCACGCGGGCGACATGGTGGGCGCCACACCACTGATCTCCAGCTACTTCCACGACGAGCCAACCATCTACGCCGCCAACGAGATGGGCTTCGATGTTGGAACCGTCGGCAACCACGAGTTCGACGAGGGCGGCCGGGAGATGCTCCGCCTCATAAACGGCGGGCAGCGCGACGACGGCAAGCAGTTCAAGGACGGGCCCGACGGCCAGCCCGTCAACACCTCGGACCCCAATTTCCCGGGCGCAGACTTCCCCTACATCGCGGCCAACACCGAGTACAAGAGCTCGGGCGAGACCGTTCTGCCACCGTACCAGGTCGTCAAAAAGGACGGCATCAAGGTAGGCTTCATCGGCGTGACGACGCTCGAGACGCCTAAGATCGTGGTCCCCGATGCCGTGGCGCCCTTCAACTTTCTAGACATCTCTAACAGCGTGAACAGATACGCCAGGCAGTTGCAGGGTCAGGGCGTGCAGAGCATCGTGGTGCTGGCGCACGCGGGGGGAAACCAGACGAGCGCGACGGAGGCCAAGGGTGAGATCATAGACGAGACCAGGCAGATGTCCGACGCGGTGGACGTGGTCGTGGCCGGGCACTCGCACTCGTTGCTCAACAACCAGGTGGACGGCAAGCTCGTGGTCGAGGCGTTCAGCTACGGCACGGCCTTCGACGCCGTGGACATGAAGGTGGACCGAAAGACGAAGGACGTGATCTCCGCCTCCGCCGACATCGTCACCACCTACAACGACGCCGTCACCCCGGACGCCAGGCTCGCGCAGCTCGTTGCTGATTACAAGACGCGTATAGCCCCCATCTCCGAGCGCGTGGTTGGCACCGCCTCCGAGGACATAACCCGCACCCAGGACGCCGACGGCGAGAGCGAGCTGGGAGACCTCATAGCCGACGCCCAGCGCGACTACGCCGGGGCGGACCTGGCTTTCATGAACCCAGGCGGCATCAGGGCTGACATAGCCTCGGGACCGGTCACCTTCGGCGACGTGTTCACCGTGCAGCCCTTCGATAACCAGGTCGTCAAGATGGAGCTGACGGGGGATCAGATCTACGGCCTGCTCGAGCAACAGTTCGAGGTGAACTTCTTCCTCCAGGTCTCGGGCATCGAGTACTCTTATGATGCCTCCAGGCCGGCGGGGCAGCGCATCACTAGCGCCACCGTCAACGGCTTGCCACTGGACCGGAGCGCCACCTACACCGTCGCGGCCAACAGCTTCCTGGCCACGGGCGGCGACGGGTTCACGATTTTCAAGGAAGGCCAGAACCCGCAGACTCTAGGCAACGACGCGGAAGCCCTGGAAAAATACATCAGTAGCCTGGAGCAACCCTTCGGCCCGCCCCCGGATTTCGGGAGCCGCATAACCAGAGCGGGCTAGAGAACCCACGACCCGGCCACCGGAGAGGGATGCTCCTCTCCGGTAGCCGCACCGGTCTAAAGTCCAATCTCGCTGAGAAAAGCTGTAAGCTGATGGCTGATCGCTGACGGCAACGCAGATCGGAGGCCAGATGGAGCGCACGAAGTACCTCCTCGATGAAGGTCACATCCCCGAGAGCTGGTACAACCTGGTGCCCGACCTGCCCTTCGGGCTTGAGCCGCCGCTCAACCCAGCCACGATGGAGCCCGTGGGGCCCGAGGCCTTCGCACCGATCTTCCCCCAGGCGATCATCGAGCAGGAGGTTACGACGGAGCGGTATGTTCCGATCCCGGAAGAGGTGCGGGAGATCTACAGCCTCTGGCGTCCGACCCCCCTGTTCCGTGCCCGCCGCCTGGAGAAGGCGCTTGGCACCCCGGCCCATATCTTCTACAAGTACGAGGGCGCGAGCCCCTCGGGCAGCCACAAGCCGAACACCGCGGTCCCGCAGGCCTACTACAACCGGGAGGAGGGCGTCAGGCGCCTGACCACCGAGACCGGCGCCGGCCAGTGGGGCTCGTCCCTGGCCTTCGCCTGCGGCGTGATGGACCTGGAGTGCACGGTCTACATGGTCCGCGTGAGCTACGACCAGAAGCCGTACCGGCGCATCATGATGGAGACCTACGGTGCGGAGGTCTACGCCAGCCCCACCGATCTCACCCAAGCCGGCCGCAACATCCTGAAAGATCACCCCGACTCGCCGGGCTCCCTGGGCATTGCCATAAGCGAAGCGGTCGAGGACGCGGTGAAGAACGAGGACTCCAAGTACTCGCTCGGAAGCGTCCTGAACCACGTGATGCTGCACCAGACCGTGATCGGGCAGGAAGCGTTGCAGCAGCTGGAGCTGGCCGGAGAGTACCCCGACGTGGTGGTCGGCTGCGTGGGCGGGGGCTCTAACTTCGCCGGCGTCGCCTTCCCGTTCATCCGGGAGAACCTGAAGAACGGTAAGGACACCCGCATCGTGGCCGTCGAGCCGGCCTCGTGCCCCACGCTCACCAGGGGCCGCTACACCTACGACTTCGGCGACACCGCGGGCACCACCCCGATGATGAAGATGTACACGCTGGGGCACTCCTTCGTGCCGAGCGGTATCCACGCCGGGGGCCTGCGCTACCACGGTGGCTCCCCGATAGTGTCGGCGCTGGTACACGAGGGCCTCGTCGAGGCCCGCGCCTACACCCAGAACCCCACCTTCGAGGCCGGGGTAACCTTCGCCCGCACGGAGGGCATCGTGCCGGCACCAGAGGTGACCCACGCCATCAAGGCCACCATAGACCTGGCGCTAGAGGCAAAGGAGGCCGGGGAACAGAAGACCATCCTGTTCAACCTCTGCGGACACGGCCACTTCGACTTCTCCGCCTACCAGCAGTACCTGGCCGGTGAGCTGGTCAACCTGGAACACTCGGAGGAGGAGATAGAGGCGGCCGTCGCCGGTATTCCGGGATAA
>DASUPX010000362.1:0-4956 GCA_036280905.1 Rubrobacter sp.
CGCCAACCTGCCGCTCGTGGTCGAGGCGCTACCGTGCCCGAGCGAGCGCATCCCCGACCCGAGGGCCACCGAGGCCATGGCCTCGGCCGCCCGCATCGGCTTCGAGCACGGCGCCGACATGGTCAAGTCGTACTTCACGGAGGACTTCGAGAAGGTGACCGAGAACTGCCCCGTGCCTGTCCTGGTCGCCGGTGGACCGAAGATGGACACAAGGGAAGAGACGCTCCAGGTCGTCCGGGACGCAACCAGGGCCGGCGCAGCCGGCATAGTCTTCGGACGCAATATCTGGCAGAGCGAAGATACGAAAGGCATGATAGAAGCCCTGAGCCACATCATCCACGAAGACCAGAACACGCCGTAGGGGCTGGTTTCAAACCCGTCCAAACCGCCAGACGACGAACGTCGCTAAGGTCCGTTCTCGAACGTGAAACACGTATCTCTCGCGCAACCCTTCAGTTTCTGCAGACGCGCTGCGAGAGCCGTGGCAGCGGGGTACGAGGATGAGTAGCGGTTGGCGAGTTCGCGGGGGTCGGAGCCCAGCTCGTAGAGTTCCTTCTCGCCTCCCGAGTACTCGACGTACTTGCGCTTGGGAACGCCGCCGGCGTTTACGGTGCGGACGCCCCTGTAGGGCGGGGAGTACTCGGCCGCGGCCTCCAGGAGGACGGCGCTCCTCCAGCTGGTCACGGTGTTACGGAGTACGGGCCGGAGGGAGCGACCGTCCACGTAGGCCGGGGTTTGTGCCCCCGCCAGCCTCGTGAAGGTGGGCAGGTAGTCGGTGTTCAGCGCCATCTTGTAGGTCGTCGACCCCGGTGCCACGTCGGGACCGCGCACCAGTAGGGGGACGTTTACGTCCTCCTCGTAGGGACGCCACTTCTGCATCGGTATACGGTGCTCGCCGTGGTGGAAGCCGTTATCCGAGGTGAAGAAGATGTAGGTGTTGTCCAACTCGCCGGCGTCGTCCAGCGTTAGCACCACGTTCTGCACCAGGTCGTCTACGGCCTGCAAGGACTCGACCCGCCTTTCGTGGCGGTTGTCTATTTCGGTGACTCGGTCTGCGGTTAGCCTGGGAAGCTGCCTGATCCAGGACGGCTTGTCGTCGACGATCTCCTCGTCGAAAGAGGAGAAGCGCGGCCCCGTCACGCCATCGTACGCATGCTCGTCGCGGGGAGCCGGGGTAGCCGGCGAGTGCGGAGCGATGGGGGCGACGTAGGCGAAGAAAGGTTGCCCTTGAAGTGCGCTGTTACGCATGAACTCTCCGGCCTCGTTGCTCAACACGTCAGTCGTGTAATCCGCTTCGTTCGTGCCGTAGTGCGAGATGGTCTGGTCCTCGCTCACGACATCGTAGCCGAAGTACTGGGGCTCCCCCGAAGTGGCGATGGCGAACCACCTGTCCCAACCAGGGGGCACGTAGGTGGTGCCAGCGTAGCGGTTCATGTACTTGCCAAAGAGCGCGGTCCTGTAACCCGCGTCATCCAAGCGCGTGGCCACGTTGTCAGCCTCGTTGCCCCTGGCCTGATAGGCCTGCCAGCCGCCCGTGGACGTGGAGGGGCTGTCGGTCGCGGAGTTGGACCACACCCCGGCGTTGTGGGCGTACTGGCCCCGCATGATGGTGGCCCTGGAGGGCGCGCACAGGGCGTGGGAGACAAAGGCGTTCTCGAAGCTCATGCCCTCACCCTTGAGCAACGCGCGAGTCTGCGGCATGTAACTGAGGTCGTCCTTGCGCATGTCGTCGGTCAGGATGAACACGATGTTAGGACGCGCGGGCACCGTCTGGGCCGCGGCCTTGCGCAAGTCTACCGAGATGCCTGAATAGGCGCCGGAGAACAGCAATCCTACAGCTAACGTAGCCGACGCCAACACCGAGACCACTCTTCGCATTGCATCACCCATCTTCAGCGGGCCGAACTCGAAACGGCACGTACCCGTGATCCCTACTCACGCAACAGATGCATCATACACCCACGCAAACCGCTACGCACCTATCGGGAGATCAACTCCGGGATCCAACACACCCCGTAGGGACGGTTCGCGAACCGCCCAACGAGGTCGCGAACACGTACCGCTCCTACAACCACCCCGCGCGTTTGAACCCGACGTAGAGAAGGCTGGAGATTGAGAACATGATCGCGAGCGCGTAGGGGTAGCCAAGAACGGAGTTCAGCTCGGGCATATAGCGGAAGTTCATCCCGTAGATGCCGCTTATAAGGGTGGGAGCGGCGATGATGGCGGCCCAGGCACTGATCTTCTGAACCTGCACGTTCTGGCGCTGCATGGTTGCGTTCTGCCGCACGCTCACGATGGTCAGGTTCACGCTGAGGATGTTCTGCAGCAGCTCCCTGAACCCGTCGATCCGCTCCGTGATGCGCAACGCGCGATCCTGCACGCCACGCATCCGGCGCAGCAGCTCGCGGTCGGAGCCGTGGACTTGCGCAAAGAGGCGCTCGAGCACCCCGGACAGCGGCTGGGCCGCGCGGCGGAATTCCAGCACCTCACGCGAGAGCTCGTAGATCCTGCGCGACACGTCGACGTCCTCGCCCCCGAAGACCTGTTCCTCGATCTCCTCCACATCGTTCTCCAGCCCGTCGATGACGGGGTCGTAGCCGTTTACGACCCTGTCCACCACGGCCCAAAGCACGGCCCCCGTCCCCTTGCCGAGAAACCCCGCGTGGCCTTCGAGCTCCCGCCTGACACCTTCCAGGCTGGAGGCCCTGTCGTGGTCGATGGTGACGATGAAATCCCTGCCGAGGAAGACGTGGATCCCGCCGAACTCCACCCGCTCCTCTTCGTCGAGGTAGCGCGCCGTCCTTAGCACTACAAGCAGCGCCTCACCGTAACGGTCAGCCCTCGGCCTGTGGTGGGCCTTGACCACGTCGCGCACGGCCGCCTCTGGCAGGCCGAACTCGCCGGCAACCGAGGCAAGCTCTTCGTCGTCCGGCTCGACGAGCTCCACCCAGGCGAACCCGCCGCGCTCCACAGCGGCGGGGGCGGTTCCTTCCGGGTCCGGGGTCCCCGTACGCTTTCCGTCGACGTAGATGGCGCTGTCCGTGATCACGGGCCGACATTATACGCCCACCGTCGAACGCACCGCCCCCGCCTGCCTTCCGTCCCGTTCGACAGTATGATGGCTGGGGAGGAAACGGCCCGGAAAGACCTGACCCTGGAGGCTTCACCATCAGATGAGCACAGAACCGATCCTGATCGGGGCCGACGTGGGCACGACGAACATCAAGGTCGTCGCCTTCGACAGGAGTGGCCGCGCCCTGAAGAGCGCGAGCTCGCCGACCCCCACCCGCTACCCGAGACCGGGCAGGGCCAACTACGACCCCGAGGAGCTGTGGGCCTCTTTCACGGCCACCCTGCGCCGGGTCACCGGCGGGCTGGAGAGCCCGGGCCGCGTGGCGAGCATAGCCGTCGCCAGCGTGGGCGAGGCCGCCGTCCCGCTCGACCGGGACGGCGAGCCTACCTCCGACATAATCGCCTGGTTCGATGGTAGGGCGAGACCGCAGGCACAGAGGCTGGAACGCACCGTGGGTCAGGAGAGGCTCTTCGGCCTTACCGGCCTCTCCCTGCAGCCCATCTTCGGCCTCTGCAAGTTGCTCTGGCTCAAGGAGAACGAGCCAGACGCCTACTCGCGCACGGCGAAGTGGCTCAACGTCGCGGACTACATGGCCTTCCGCCTGTGCGGCGTGGCCGCCACGGATCTCTCCCTCGCCTCGCGCACGCTCGCCCTGGACCTGCAGGGCCGGCGGTGGGCCGAGGGGCTGCTCGAGGAGGTTGGCATCTCCCCCGAGGTCTTCGCGACCCTGAGGGAGAGCGGCTCCGACCTCGGCCCCGTGACCCCCGCGGCGGCCAGGGCAACGGGGTTGCCCGAGGGGGCCCGTGTCGCGGCGGGGGGCCACGACCACGTCTGCGGCGCACTCGCGCTTGGCGTCACCGAGAGGGGCACCATGCTCAACTCGCTCGGTACCGCGGAGGCCATCTTCCTGCCCCTGGGTAGACCGCTGGAGGACCCGAAGGTTGGCGACCAGGGCTACACCCAGGGGGCTCACGTGGCTGGCCAGTACTACGTATTCGGCGGCCAGTACACCTCGGGGGCGAGCGTCGAATGGATGCGGAAGATCCTGGACGGGGCTGACTACGAGACCCTGATCTCGGAGGCCGAGGAGGTCCCGCCCGGGTCACTCGGCGCCTTCTTCCTACCCCACCTGCGCCTGGCGAACCCACCCTACGACGACCCGGCGGCGAGGGGCGCGTTCGTCGGCCTCAGCGCCGACGTGGGCCGCGGCGCCCTCTTCCGGGCCATGCTCGAAGGGCTGGCCTACGACTCGCGCAACTCGCTGGAACCACTCCTCGCCCACGCCGGCCTCGACGGTTTGCGGGCCATCCACGCCATCGGCGGCGGAACCCAGAACCGCCTGCTTATGAGCATCAAAGCGACCGTGATGAACCAGGAGATCACCACCTCGGATATAGAGGAGGCCACGAGCCTGGGTGCCGCCCTACTGGGCGGCATAGGCGCCGGCATCTACCCTGACATCCCCTCGGCCCTGGAAGATCTCCGGTACGAGGAGAGCACCATCAAGCCGACCCCCGAGGAAGTCCCCTTCTACGAGGCAGCCTTCAGAAGGGTATACGCAAACCTCTACCCCACCCACCGCGACCTCCACCACGAGATCGAAGATCTCTAGCACGCTCCGGCTATCGCCTACGCTCTCAGCACGCTCGGCTCCGCCTCGCTCGTCAGCACGGCCCTTCGGGCCTTTCAGCTCGCTCCCTTCGGTCGCTTTCAGCCAGTCGTCTCGATTCGTAAAGGTTGCTCAGACAACCCACCTCTTCCGGGCATCGAATCTCTAGAGCGGAAGGGTGCAGGCCGCAGTGGGATCTAGCCGAAAGCGAGCCAGGCGAAGCCGGGCGAAGCGTTGCTGACAAGCGAGGCGAAGCCGAGCGTGCTGACAA
>DASUPX010000363.1:0-31237 GCA_036280905.1 Rubrobacter sp.
CAGCCGATCGTGTTCAGCCACGGATGGCCGCTCGACGCTGACGCCTGGGAATCTCAGATGGTCTTCTTGGCCTCCAGCGGGTTTCGTACGATCGCCCACGATCGACGTGGTCACGGGCGTTCCAGCCAGCCCTGGGACGGCAACGAGATGGACACCTACGCGGACGACCTCGCAACTATCATCGAAAGCCTCGACCTGGAAGAAGCGGTTCTGATCGGGCACTCCACCGGGGGTGGGGAGGTCGCCCGCTACGTAGGACGCCACGGAACGTCACGGGTGTCGAAGGTCGTGTTGGTCGGGGCCGTGCCGCCGCTGATGCTGAAGACCGAAGCGAACCCCGATGGGCTCCCGATCGAGGTATTCGACGACATCCGGTCCGGGGTTGCGGCAGACCGCTCGCAGTTTTTCAAGGACCTTTCCAAGCCTTTCTACGGGATCAACAGACCGGGTTCCAACGTTTCCCAGGGTGTGCGGGACGCTTTCTGGCTGCAAGGAATGAGAGGAGGCCTCAAGAACGAGCTCGATTGCATCAAGGCTTTCTCGGAGACGGATTTCACGGAAGATCTCAGAAAGTTCGACGTTGCTACCCTGATCATCCACGGCGACGACGACCAGATAGTACCCATAGTCGCCTCTGCCCTCGCCTCGTCCAAGCTGGTCAAGAACTCGACCCTGAAGATCTACGAAGGTGGGGACCACGGCTTGACGGACACACACAAGGATCAACTGAACCGAGACCTGCTTGCTTTCTTACTGCGAGGCACCCATTAGCAGAGGTTGCCGTATCTCTAGGCCAACTTCGGTCTGATCCACTGGATTCGCGGAGACGAGCTTCGCTTGTGGAGATCGAACGACACTGCAATTCGGAGAGAGGAGAAGACACGGATAACCTGCCAGGCGCACAGATCTTCGACGTATTCCCCGCACCGACCTCACCTGTAGATTGGAGGATCGCATGACCAGCGAGAACAACCACATCGAAGCCGCCACAGACGCTGCTGCCCCGGACACGGTCGTGTTCATCCACGGGCTGTGGATGACACCACGCAGCTGGGAGAAGTGGACAGAGCGTTACGAGGCTCGGGGCTACAAGACCATCGCACCGGCCTGGCCCGGCATGGAGGGCGAAGTAGAAGCGCTAAACGCCGATCCTTCCCCGATCGCCGAGCTGGACATAGACCAGATCGTCGACCACTACACGCGCATCATCGGTGAGCTGGACAAACCGCCGATCATCATGGGCCATTCCCTCGGTGGAACCGTGCTGCAGGTCTTGCTCGATAGGGGCCTCGGCGCCGCGGGCGTGGGCATAGCCCCCGGAACGGTGAAAGGGGTACCCGACCTGCCCCTGTCTACCCTTCGAGCAACCCTGCCCGCCCTGCGCAACCCATTCAAGCGCCACTCTGCCGTCCCGCTGAGCGCGAAGGAGTTCCACTACGCCTTCGCGAACACGCTGAGCCGGGAAGAGTCGGACGAGATCTACGATCGCTACCACGTGCCCTGTGCCGTGAACGTGCTGCGGGAAGCCGCCTTCGCGAGCCTGCACCGTGACGCCCCGACGAAGGTAGACTTCGCCAACGACGACCGCGCGCCGCTGCTGTTTCTCACCTTCGAGCACGACCACATCATTCCCCCTGAAGTCGGCCGTCACAACGCCGAGAAGTACTCGGGATCCCAGGCCGTTACCGAGTTTCAGGAGTACCTTGGGCGGCCCCACTTCCCTGGCGCACCCGGCTACGAGGAGGTCGCCGACCACGCCATCGAGTGGGCCGCAGAACACGCCGTAGCCCGCGCATCGGTCTGAGCAACGCCCCGGTTAGTGGGCCGTTCAGATCGACGGCCCACTGCAACCCCAACATCACACCAAGAGGTCGGGACGGCAAACCAATGCCCCGGGGCACGACACCAGGAGGCACCCCGATGCTGTATAGAAACGTAGCCGACGGCGTTCATCGGATCGGCGAACATTTTGTCAACTGGTACCTCGTAGAGGAGAACGGCCACGTTTGCGTGGTGGATGCGGGCCTGCCCTCGTCCTGGAGCTCTCTGTTGGAAGCCCTGCACGCGATCGGTCGCAAGCCCCACGATATCGAGGGACTCGTGCTCACGCATGCTCATTTCGACCATATAGGTTTCGCCGAAAGGGCGCGGGTGGAATTCGGCGTCCCTGTGTGGGTTCACGAGAACGACGCGCCCCTCACGAAGCGACCCTGGCTGTACATGACCGAACGCAGCCCGGTCTCCTATCTGGGCCGCAAGAACCTGCCCATAGTGTCCTCTCTCATCCGGGCCGGAGCACTACGCGTGGGACCTATTCGGGAGGTACGGCGGTACGGTAACGAGGGAACGCTCGATGTGCCCGGATCTCCAAAGGTCTTGTTCACGCCTGGGCACACCCTGGGCCACTGTGCTCTCCACTTTCCCGAACGTGATGTTGTCGTCGCGGGCGACGCTCTGGTTACTCACGATCCCTACACGGACACTCGTGGCCCCCGGATCGTGGCGCGCGGGGCGACGGCCGATAGCGAGCGGGCACTTTCCTCGCTCGAATTACTGGCGGACACGGACGCTAGGATGCTACTACCCGGCCACGGCGAGCCCTGGACAGACGGTGCCGAACGGGCCGTGCGCGAGGCCTTGCGCGTGGGCGCCCTGTAGTCGTCGCAAGGGGGAGCGTTGCCGCCCGCTCGGAAGCACCGGCGGCTGTCTCTGCGGTGCCATCCGGTATGAGGAGGTGCGCGGGCCGCTGCGTGATGTGGTCGCCTCCTGCCACTGCTCGCAGTGCCACCGCACCAGCTCTTCAGTAGGGTGTTGTGGCGGTACAGTCATCCCAGAGGCCTGTCTCCTGCTCCTCTGCTCTTTCGCGCAGGCGTTCGAACTCGCGGCGGTAGGCGTGGGAGAAGGTGGTGGTCCTGGCGTAACCCAGTTTCAGGAGATCCTCGTTGAAGGGGTGCTCGTAGGAGCCGTTGTGGTCAGCGTCGAGGTAGAGGTAGGCGAGGGTGCGGCCGTAGGCGTCCTCCGAGTCTCCTACGCGCGGTATCTCCATCCTGACCAGCCTCTTCGAAAGGGTCTTCTTTGTGTAGGCGCTCGCCTTTTTGCCGTAGCAGCCTATAGGTTGGTCTGGTGCCACGGTCTCCGGGGTGTCTACCCCTATCAGCCTCACGTGCTGGAGCTGGCCGTAGACCTCTACTGAGACGGTGTCGCCGTCTGTTACCTTCTGGACCTTGCCGTAGACCCGGTCCGAACCGCCCATGCGGTAGATGAGGCCGTCGAAGCCTGCCCTGGAGACGGGATAGAAGAGGAGCGCGAGCAATAGTGCCACGGCGACGAAGACGCGTTCGGAGGCGGAGCCCGACACGACGCGATACTGGTCCCTCCCGGGTAACACGGCTATAGCCTGACTGGGCCAGAAGAGCTGGGCGCCACCCAACGACATCATGTCGGCGAAGAGGTGCGAGCCGTAGCCCACGAACGCGGCAACGGCGAGGGCCGGCTGGTCAGCGACCCACCAGAGCGGCAGGCCGAGGGCTGTCGTGCAGAAGAGCAGGGCCAGTAGGGAATGAAAACAGCTGCCCGGCGCGAGGAGGCGACGGAGTTCCTGCGGCACGCTTCCAAGCCTGTGACCGAGCCAGCTCTTCGGGTCGTCGGCGTCGGGTAGGATGCTCGTCGCCGCGACGACGAGCACCGCCGAGGTGCCGTAGTGGACGTCGAGGACGGCGGAGGTGGCGAACCAGCAACACTCGGCGAAGACGATGTGGGTGGCCACCTTCACGGTTACGCTAGTCCCTTGGGCGCTGCATCCTGGAGAAAAAAGGCCTCAAACCGTACATCACGGCGAACACGATGCCGGCCAGGATGTAGAGGTCCTGGTCGTCGAGCCCCAGAGAGACGTAACGCACCGCCATCGCCAGGGCTGCGAGGACGAAGATGGCCGGCGTCATGTCGATGTAGCGCTTTTCGTCCTCCAGCCCGAGCTCCTCGACCTCGGCACCCAGCCTCTCGAGCGCGGTGCGTCCTGCGCCGGCCAGGCGTCCCTGGACTTCGACCCGCCGGCCTTTCAGGACGGGACGCAGTACGTGCTCGATCTCCCCCATCGAGGAGCGATAGAGCGCCCTCTGGAATCCGGCCTCATCCACCTCGCGTCCCCGCACCTGACCGAGTTTCCTGGGGTCTATCTCACCAGCCCGCCACGCGGCCAACGCGAGGTGCACGAGCGCCGCCTTCCTCGCACCGGCGGGTATCGTAAGGGTATCTCGGTCGTCATCTGGCCGTGGCAGACGACCGGTCTCCCTCTCCCGGGAAGAGCCGGGGCCCCGACGTCCCCGGTCGCCCTGCCTCGTGTCGAAGTCCACGTCCCTTGCCTTCTACTCTCTTGCGCGTGGGGATCCGGCGCGTCCTTCCGCCCTTTGGCGCATGAGGTGAGAGAGTATCTCCTCCAACTCCAACGCTCCGGTGCGGAGTACGCCTATGTTCCGGGCACGCAGCGCCTCTGCCGTCTCCCCGGGCGAATCGCTTACGATACGTACCGGATCATCGCTATCCAGCTCGACCATGCCTGGAATATCGCCCTCCGGCGCCCTCTCCGGCCAGAAGGCGGTCCACCTCTCCTGCAGGGCGCCCGTCTCGAAGAGCCCGAGCAGCTCCCCATCCACCAGGAACGCTATGTGGTCAGCGATGAGCCTGACATCCTCCATGGCATGGGTCGCGAACACGACCGTTCTGTTCCTGTGCCGCTCGTCGGCTATGAAGTGCGAGATGCCCGCAAGGACCCGGCTTCGGGCGAAGGGGTCAAGGCCCGCCGTAGGCTCGTCCAAGACGAGAAGCTCGGAGCCGGCCGCCAGGGCCAGCGCAACAATGAGGAGCCGCTGCGTGCCCGAGGAGAGTGCCTCGAAGGGCCTGTCCTCCTCTATCTCCGTACCCGAGAGGGGCACTTCGTAGGCCTTCTGGTCCCATCCTGGATAGAAGTAGGATACGAGCTCGCGCAGGGTCCTGGGGCTCAGGTCTTCGTAGCCCGTGGCGCGCTCGGGGGCGAAGCCTATCTTCTGTTTTATGGCTACTTCGTCCTCGGGAAAAGCACCCCCGAAGAGGCTGACCTCACCGGAGTCAGGTGGGACGAGGTTCATGAGCATCTTCAGGAGGGTGCTCTTGCCGCTCCCGACCGGCCCCACGACCGCCACCACGCAGCCGGGCTCCACGTCGAGGTCGATCGGGCCAAGCTCGAAAGCCCCGTAGGACTTGCTGACGTCTCTGAGCGAGATGATCGGTCCCCGGGTCATAACCTGTCCCCCCCTGTCTCGGTCTGGTCCCCTTGCAAGGTTTCGTCTAGCACGGCGTGTAGCTCATCCCCGGTGAGACCCGCGCGGCGGCCGGTCCCGACGGCCTCAGCGAAGGCTGCCTTTACGGCCTCGTGGCGCCTGGCTCTCAACTTCTCCTCGGTAATCTCCGCGACCACGGTGCCCCTCCCCTGCCTGGTCAGGATAAGACCCTCCTCCTCCAGATCCCGGTAGGCGCGCTGCGTCGTGATGACGCTGCAAGAGGCGTCTCTGGCGAGCGCCCTGATGGTGGGCAGCTTCGTTCCGGGCCTGAGCGCGCCCGAGAGGATGAAGTCCCTCAACTGCGACTCGATCTGCCTGTACATGGGCCTGTGATCCTCCATGGAGAGGCTTATGGGGACGTGCGGCCCCCGCCGCGGATACCACTTCTCGCTCACGCAGGGAGCTCTCTGGTTAGCAAGCGATGAACCGTGGCCCTCGACAAGAGCAGAAAGGCTGCGCCACCCAGCAGGACCGAGAGGCCGGCCAGAAGCGCCCCGTACCCGCCTTGTGACATCCCGGCCACCCTTCCGACGAGGCCCGCGTATCCCGATATTTCGAGCAGCACGACCGCGACCATGAGGGGAACGGCAAAGCCGTAGGAGATGAGCCTGTAGACCCTACCGCTCGAGCCGAACTCGAAGTACAGCGAGATCCCCGATCCGAGCAGGCCGTACCCTACCCAGACCGCGCTGAAGTACAGGTACGTCTTCACCCCGAGATCTTCTCCGAGATCCGAAAGGAAGAACACCGGCACGAAGAAGGCAAGAGCGCCTACGAAGAGCGCGAACAGCGCGCCGAGCGCGCGGCTACCTACGAGGACCGCCGCAGAGACCGGTATGTTCCTCAAGGGCCGGAGCTTGCGAGTAAACGTGCTACGCCGGTTTCGCGCGTAGTACCCGATCAGTACTCCGTTCGTCCCGAGAAGAGCACACACGAGCAGGAAGAGGTAGTCCGAGAGGAAGGCCCCGTAGAACGCTTCCATCCCGGGCCCCCGCAATATCCTGGCTTCGAACCCGGAGAGGCCGAAGGACAAGCTTACCGCGGCGACGGATCCAAGGACCATGGCGATCGAGGCGTTCGACACGTAAGAGGGCCACGCATGCTTCATCTCTCTTCTTGCGAGCCAGAACGACTGCGCACACATGCGCATGCCAGAGGTCCTGCTCGACGGGTTGACCGCGCCGAACAGATCCAGCCCCCCTCCACTTCCTCTCGACCCCACACCCATCTCGCCTCCCAAGACACGTGTTTGCTTATATAACTATATACAATATAGAGGCGTTGACCATTATCTGTCAAGAGATCCGGAGGATTTTTCGGTCGGGTGTCTGCTCGCCCGTGCGTGTTTGAGGTCGCGAGACACAATAATCCGCGCGTATTTGATCTTCTTTGAAGGTTTATGATCTGGTCGGGGAGGGAACGGTTCAGGCGAGGTCCGTTCGCTTTGGTGTACGGGCCGCCACTAGCAGAGAGCGGGGGGCGAGGGTGATCTGGTACTCAGTTGGCCGTTCGCGGGGTGGACGATACAGGGATGGTCGTTGGCCCGAGGCTTCGTGGCCCGTTTGCATGAGGGCTGGCGAGCGTGCGGGAGGTAGGCCCTCGTGAGCGGGCTGTTGTTGGACACGGTGGAGAGGCACAGGTCAGGTGAGGCCGTGGGCGTGTACTCCGTCTGCTCCGCGCACCCGCTGGTCATAGAGGCTTCGGTTATGCAGGTCCTCGGCGAGGATGGGTATCTCCTGGTGGAGGCCACGTCCAACCAGGTAGACCAGTTCGGAGGTTACACGGGGATGAAGCCCCTGGATTTCCGCGCGCTCGTGCTGGGCCTGGCGGAGCGGCGGGGGCTACCCGGGGACCGTGTCGTGCTGGGTGGGGACCATCTCGGCCCAAACCGCTGGAGGGGATTACCGGCCGAGGAGGCGATGGGGCACGCGGGGGATCTCGTCGCGCTCTACGTGGCTTCCGGCTTCACAAAGATACACCTCGACTGCAGCATGGCCTGCACGGACGACACGGAGCCGCTGGATGACGAGGTCGTCGCAGAGAGGGCCGCCACGCTCGCCGCCAGGGCCGAGGGAGAGGCGTCGGGCGATGAGATCGTCTACGTCGTGGGGACGGAGGTGCCCGTGCCCGGCGGGGCCCACGAGGCGTTGGGAAAGCTCACCCCAACCTCCGCAGGCGCGGCGCGCGCCACGCTGGCCGCGCACGAGGAAGCTTTCCGGGCAAGAGGGCTAGACGGTGCCTGGGAGCGGGTGGTGGCCCTCGTCGTACAGCCCGGTGTGGAGTTCGACCTGGAGCGCGTTATCGACTACGAGGAATCCGCAACGGAGGAGCTCAGGCGCGTGCTGGAAGACCGCGGCCGGCTCATCTTCGAGGCCCACTCCACGGACTACCAGACGCGGGCCAACCTCGCGGCGCTCGTGAGGAACCACTGGGCGGTGCTCAAGGTGGGGCCAGCGCTCACGTTCGCCATGCGGGAGGCGCTGTTCGCGCTCGCCGCGATCGAGGACGAGCTTGTGGCCGAAGAGGAGCGTTCTGAGCTGGTCTCCGTCGTCGACCGCCGCATGCGGGAGGAGCCAGGTTACTGGGAAGGCTACTACCCGGGCGGACCAGAGGCCCAACGCCTCCTGCGTCGGTACAGCTACAGCGACAGGATCCGTTACTACTGGTCGCATCCCGACGTCGAGGGCGCCAGGAAGCGTCTGTTTACGAACCTGGCCCATCAGAAGATACCCCAGACCCTGCTCAGCCAGTACCTGCCGCTCCAGTACGAACGCGTGCGCCTGGGCCGGTTGGACTGCGCGCCAGAAGCCCTCGTCTTCGACCGCGTACGCGACACGCTGGAAGACTACAGCGCCGCATGCAACCAGACCACAAGGGAGGCCCGACTTTGAACACAGACGACAACCTACTCGCAAGCCTGAGCGCCGGCCAGGGTGGGGAGACGACGGCGCGTGAGATCGCCCAGCAACCAGAGGTCTGGCGTGAGACGGAGCAGGTGGTTGCCTCACGGCGGGAGGACGTCGATGCGTTTCTTCGGCCGCTCATGGACCGGCCGGACCTTAGGATCATCCTCACCGGCGCAGGCACGTCGGCCTTCGCGGGGGAGATACTGGCCCCCGCGCTCTCCAGACGGACGGGGCGCCGCGTGGACGCCGTCGCGACCACGGATATCGTCTCCAGCCCGAAGGAGTACTTCGCAAACGACGGGCCAACGCTGCTGGTCTCGTTCGCGCGCTCGGGCAACAGCCCGGAGAGCGTGGCTGCGACCGAGCTCGCAGACCGCCTGCTTCCGCGGTGCCACCACCTGATCCTGACCTGCGACAGGGACGGCAGGCTCTACGAAAAGCACGCGGACGAGGAAGGATCCTTCGTTCTCTTGATGCCGGAGGCCACCAACGATCAGGGCTTCGCCATGACGTCGAGCTTCACGTCGATGATGCTCGCGGCCTGGGTCATCCTGGGGAGGGTAGAAGATCCAGGCGAGCTGGCTGGGCGTCTCGCCACGGCCGCTGAGAAGTTGCTGGATGCCCGTGAAGAGGACCTAAGGACGTTGGCATCCTCGGGCTACCAGCGGGTCGTCTTCCTCGGTAGCGGACCGCTAAGGGGGCTCGCCCACGAGTCTTCTCTCAAGCTCCTCGAGCTGACCGCGGGCGGGATAGTAACGTACTTCGAGTCTCCGCTCGGCTTCAGGCACGGGCCGAAGTCCATCCTCGACGACAGGACGCTCGCCGTCCTCTACGTCTCGGGCGACGAGCACACGCGAAAGTACGATCTGGACCTTCTGGAAGAGCTCAAGAACTCGATGCCTTCAGAAAACGTCGTTGCGGTCTCGGCGCAGGAGCCGGGGGCGGAAGATCCGGGCTTCTGGCTCGTGGAGGGCGTGGACGGGGTGGATGATGCGATGCTGGCGCTGCCGTTCGTCCTGGTCGCCCAGCTCCTCGGCATATTCTTCTCGCTAGAGCTCGGCTACACGCCGGACAACCCGTTCCCAAACCAGGAGGTGAACCGCGTGGTACAGGGCGTCTCCATTCATCCCATAGAGGAGGGGAGCTCCTGATGTACCTCGGCGTCGATGGGGGAGGCACCAAGACGGCCCTTTGCCTCCTTCGCGGGGACGGGCGCGTCGCCGCGGAGGCGCTGGCACCTTCCTGCTACTACTTCGCGGATGGTATAGGCCTCGTGAGCCGGGTGCTGCGGCAGGGGATCGAAGAAGTGTGCCAGAAGGCCTCGGTCACACCGGCCGATGTGCGCTACGCGTTCTTTGGTCTGCCGACCTACGGTGAGGTTAGCGGTGATGTGCCGGCCCTCGATGCGGCACCCGGTGCCATTCTCGGGCATGACCGCTATGCCTGCGACAACGACACGGTCTGCGGGTGGTCGGGTTCCCTTGGCGGGATCGACGGCATAAACGTCGTGAGCGGCACCGGGTCCATAACCTACGGCGAGAGGGCCGGGAACGGGGTCAGGGTCGGGGGATGGGGCGAGCTCTTCGGCGACGAGGGCTCCGCCTACTGGATCGCCATAAAGGCGCTGAACGCCTTCTCCCGCATGGGCGACGGCCGTCTGCCCGTGGGGCCGCTGCACGAGACGCTGCGCGCCCACCTGGCGCTGGAGGCCGACCTGGATCTCGTCGATGTCATCCTCAACCGCTGGCAGGGCGAACGGAGGGAGATAGCGGCCTTAAGCCGGGTGGTCTCAGGAGCCGCAGAGGCGGGAGACGAGTGCGCGTCCCGGATCCTGTCCGGGGCGGCAGAAGAGCTAGCAGATCTCGTAGACACCACCAGGCGCCTGCTCGACTTCGGTCAGGAGGAGGAGATACCCGTGTCCTACTCCGGCGGCGTGTTCAACTCGCGACCCGTCGTCGAAGGCTTCGAGGTGGCCCTCGGGCAACGGCATGACGGATACGAGTTGAGGAAGCCCCTGTTCTCGCCTGTCCTGGGGGCGGCCATCTACGCGGCAAAGCTCGCGGGCGAACCGCTGGAGGTCGAGTCCATCGACCCATCAGAAGCGGCACGCCAGGATAGGAAAGGAGAACCCGAAAGATGAGCTCACGAAGCTGGATACCTTACGCGGCATTGCTGGTTGTTTTCTGGGGCGTATGGGGCGCGTTCTCGGGGTTGCCCACGGCGGAGTACGGCTACCCGGACGAGATGGTCTACATCCTCTGGTCCCTCACCATGTTGATACCAGCCTTCTTCATCCTACGCAGCGAGGGGACCTTCGACCGCCGTCCGATCGCGGCGGTCTACGGGCTGCTCATCGGTCTGACGGGCGCCGGCGGGCAGCTCGTGCTGTTCAAAGCGCTCACCATAGGACCGGCATACCTCATCTTCCCGATCGTGGCCCTTTCACCGGGGATCACGGTGCTCATGGCGACCTTCTTGCTGAGAGAGCGTCTTCTCGGCCTGACCAAGGTTGGCGTGGTGCTGGCCCTCATCGCGCTCGTCTTCTTCAACATCTCGGGCGCCTCCGGCGACGCCGGAGTGGGGCCGTGGCTGATCCTGGCGTTGCTGATCACGCTCGCCTGGGGCGTTCAGGCGTACTACATGCGCAAGGCGGCCACGGTCGGGGTAAACGATGGCACCACCTTCGGCTACATGGCGCTGAGCGCCCTGCTGCTTGTCCCTGTCGCCTTCTTCATGATGGGCGGCTTTCCCGAAGGCGCACCCTGGCAGGCCCCGACGCTCACGCTCGGCACGCAGCTCCTGAACGCGGTCGGCGCCCTGTTCCTGGTCATGGCCCTCAGCCGCGGCAAGGCATCCATAGTGGCACCAACAACCAACGCCCTCGCGCCGGTGCTGACCGTCCTGATCTCGCTCGCCGTCTACCAGACGCTGCCGACGGTCTACGGCACCCTCGGTATCTTGCTGGCCATCGCCGGCTCTACACTGATGGTCTACGGGGACGAAAAACGCGGCGAGGTAAGCGGGGAAGAGCAGGCCATCATAGCCAACGAGACCCCAGGCAAGAGCGAGGTGAACAGGCCGACGGTGTAGCGGTCAGTTTTCTGGCTGAGAGCTGACCGCAAGGGGTGGGCGTAGCTGGTTGAGGTAGTCGGGCCTCATGGTGCTTCTTGCCGGCAGCTCGAGATCGATCTCGAGCACCTCTTCTGCGGGGGCGCTGGTCTCGGCCAGGATGTCTCCGTCGGAGGAGAGGGCCATGGTTCCTCCCGCGAAGGTGAACTCTTCGCCCTTGCCGATCTGGTTCACGTAGGCGTGCGGGAGCCCGTTTTCGAGCGCGCGGGAGGTGCAGAAGACGTGGTGGTCGCGTCCAAAGGGGTCCATGTTCGCGGAGATGGTCAGGAGCAGGTCGGCCCCGGCCCGCGCCAGCGCCCTCGCCACCTCCGGGAACTCCACGTCGAAGCAGATCATGAGCCCAGCCTTCGGACCGCCGAGGTCAACGACCAGCAGCTCGTCCCCAGGAACGTACGCCTCCCGCTCTGCCCCGAACAGGAAGGCCTTGCGGTAGATCCCGGCGACGCTTCCGCTCCTATCTACGTAGATGGCCGAGTTGGCGTAACCACTTCCGAAGCGCTCCGGCGCACCGAACACCACCGCGGTCGAGTTGTCCCTCGCGGCCCGCGCCACGCGTGCCACCTCCGGCCCGTCCGGGTCTACAGCCAGCCCTTCTACCTCCCTCGTCGTGTAGCCGCTCATGAAAAGCTCGGGGAAGAGGACGAGATCGGCCCGGGGACGCTCCTCCATCATTCTGACCATGGTCTGTACGTTGTCGTCTGTCCGGCGCAGGCTTGGGCTCAGCTGGGCGAGCACCACCTTGAGCGTCTGGGTCATCAGGAATGCTCCTCTCTTCGGGAGACCGTTCTCAGCTCTCTTCTGGGTTGGTGTCTATGCTCAGCTGGGGCGGGGCCTCCCGGAAGCCTCGGGTGAGCCAGGCCAGCCAGAGCACCCCCAGGACCAGCCAGATCAGGCCTATCAGCTTGGCCCGGCCGTCGAGGTTGAGCAGCAGGTAGAAGTCGACGATCGCGCCAGCCAGCGGCAGCACGATCCACAGGAACGCCCCGCGCACACCGCTATCCGGACGGTGGCGCAGGAAGTGCAGGATCACGCTCAGGTTCACGAGCGTGAAGGCGCTGAAGGCGCCGAAGTTGATGAACGAGGTGGAGGTGGTGACGTCGAGGAACAGCGCCCCGAGGCCGGTGACGCCGATGAGCGAGATGGCGACGGCCGGGGTGCGATAGCGGGGCACGACCCGGCTTAGCCCGCGCGGCAGCGCGCCGTCGCGTCCCATCGCGAACAGGAGCCGCGCGGCGCCGGCCTGGATGGCGAGCCCAGAGGCGAACTGCCCCACGATAAGCCCGGCCAGGAGGATGGAGGCGAACAGGTTGCCGCCGACGACCCTGGCAAGCTCGAGGGCAGCGGAGTCGGCGTTCTCGAAGGTGCCCCCGGGGTGGACTAGCTGTGCGAAGTAGGAGATGCTTACGAACAGGGCGCCGAAGAAGAGGACCACGATTATCATGGCGCGCGGGATGGTACGGCGCGGGTCGCGGGTCTCCTCGGCGAGCAGGGTGAGGCCGTCGAACCCGATGTAGGAGTAGGCGGCCACGGCCGCGCCAGCCGCGAGGGCCGGGAGCGTCAGGTCGGGGCTGAAGAACGGGCTCGTCAGGGTGGCCCCGGTGTCCGTCCCGACCAGGTACCCGATGCTCAGCGCGACGAAGATGCCTAGTACCAGCAACTGGAAGGCCACCAGCAGGTAGTTCGCCGTGGCCGTCACCCTGATGCCAATGATGTTGAGGGCCGTGGTGATCAGGATAAAGGCCAACACCCAGACCGCCCCCGGGACCTCCGGAAACTGCGCCGACAGGTAGGCCGCCCCGATCAACCACACGACCAGCGGTATGAAGAAGTAGTCGAGCAGGATGAGCCACCCGGTCAGGAAGCCGAGCCTCGGCCCCATCTCCCGCCCGACGTAGGTGTAGGCGGAACCCGCGCTCTGGTAGTGCACGTACGCCATCCGCCCGTAGCTGTAGGCGGTAAAGAGCATCGCGACGAGCGTGATGAGGTAGGCCGTTGGCGCTGCCCCGTTGGAGAGCTGGGCGATGATCCCGAAGGTGGCCAGCACGATGAGCGGCGTTACCCACGCGATCCCGATAATGACCACGGCGCTGAGCCCCAGAGTCCGTTGCAAAGCCTGCTCTTGGCTTCCCGTATTCTGGGTCATGTTCCTCCTCTGTATAGGGGCTTCAGGTATTCCTGATGCCTGTAGCCTGATACCTGTTGCCCCTGATCTCACCCATCGGGGACTTGCCCGTCCAGGCGTTCTAACCTCTTGCGGGCCGTGGCCTCGTGGGCCCAGAGGCCCTCTTCCCGGGAGAATCTCATGACGGGGGGCGCTAGCCTCCTCGTACCCTCTTCTCCGGTTATCCTCTGGTAGGTGAGGGTCTTGGTGAACTTGGCTACCGAGAGCCCGCCCGTGTAGCGTGCGGCTCCCGCGGTGGGGAGCACGTGGTTGGTGCCCGTCATGCCCTTGTCCGAGAAGGCCACCGTGGATCTGTCTCCCAGAAAGACGGAGCCGTAGTTGCGCAGGTTCTGCAGGTACCAGTCGTCATCTTCCGTGTGGACCTCGAGGTGTTCGGGGGCTATCTCGTCCATCAGGAGCACCGCCTCCCCGTGGTCTGCCGCCACCACCACCGTCCCGTGATCGCGCCAGGCGGCGCCGGCCACCTCGGCGGTCTCGAGGTCCGCGAGCTGGCGCTCTACCTCCTCCATGACGGCCTCGGCCAGTTGCCCGGAGGTGGTTACCAGGGAGGCTGGCGAGGTCGGACCGTGCTCGGCCTGGCCCAGCAGGTCGGCTGCCACGAGCTCGGGGTCGGCCGACGCGTCGGCTATGACGGCGACCTCAGACGGCCCGGCCAGGAGGTCTATCCCAACCGTACCGAAGAGCTGGCGCTTGGCCTCGGCCACGTAGGCGTTGCCGGCGCCCACGATCATGTCGACGGGCCCTTCCAGATCCTCGAAGAGCCCGAAGGCCATCGCGGCCATGGCCTGAACGCCACCCACCGCGTAGATGGCATCGGCCCCAGAGACGGAGATGGAGAGGAGCATCGCCGGGTGAACCCCACCCTCCCTCCGTGGCGGCACGCAGGCGATCACCCTCTCCACACCTGCAACCTTTGGCACGGCCACGGTCATGAACGGTGATGCGAGGAGCGGCACCCTCCCGGCGGGCTGGTAGGCGCCGACCGACCCGACGGGGACCTGCCTCTGGCCGGCGACGACGCCGGGCGCCACCTCCCGCTCGAAGTCCACGAGCGTCTCGCGCTGCATCTCGGCGAACCGCCTCGTGTTGTCCCTGCCGAACTCGATCGCCTCGCGCAGCTCCGGATCTACGGAGCCGGCGGCCCGCCCGACCTCCTCTTCGGAGACGCGGAAGTCGGGGGGGTCCCAGCCATCCAGCTCTCGGGAGTACTCCCTGACGGCCCCCAGGCCCCCGCGCTCGATGCGCGAGAGCATCTCCGAGACCCGATTCTTGATCTCCGGCGGCGAGCCCTTCACCCGCTCCCCGGAGGGCCGCTTGAGGTACCGGGGGCCTTCGCGCGGATCTCGCCTCTCAGCCTCGCTCAAAACAAACTCCCTCCCATCTCGCTGGCGTGGCTTCGATCCCACCCTGGTTCATACCCAGACACGCACCACGGTAGCCCCGTGATCCTGCCACACGCACGCGCCCGTGGAATAGCCCACCGGGCGTCGACCCTGGGGGCGGAGGGTCGGTCCTCAGCGGCCAGCTTCGTGCTGAAAGCTGACCGCTGATAGCTCCAAGAACTGAAGCCTATCCCCACTTGATAGAGCTCGTCTCGTCGTTGAATATGCCCATGTAATTGTCCTGCTGTCTGAGCCTGGTGGATGCACCACCGTAGTTCGAGTTCTGGTAGTGCTTGACCTGGCAGCGGCCGGATCCCACGTACGAGCTGATCTCATCGTTCCACTTGTCGCCGACGTAGGAGACGCCCACCTCGAGGCCGCCGTCGCTGTCACAGGGACGTCCTTTCGCCCTGTACGTAAGGGTGTTGCCCCCGAAGCCCCTGTTCTCGTACTCGACGCTCAGGACGTTACAGCAGCCGACCACGTCGTTGCCCCTCACGCTCCTTGGAGAGATATTCCTGGAGCCTGGGGCAGAGGCCTCCGTGGCACCGGAGAAGACGCGCTTCTGCATGGCGCGGTCGCCTGCGAAACCGGAGGCGTCCTTCGGGGCGTCCGAAACGCGGCCGTTCGTGGCGTCCCTGATGGCGTCCCGGAAAGTAGAGAAACACTCGACATCAGGACGGCCCGAGACGGATTTCCCGATCGTCGCCACACAATGCTTTCCGCTGTCGCCTCGAACATCCAAGACATTCGAAGAGGCTCGAGCCTGCCCACCGACGACGGCGATCAATGCTACGGCGGAAAGCAAAGCTGCTAGCAAAGTAACGGTCAAGGACGCACGTTTTTCCACCAGTTCCCCCCTCATGATTGGTCCGAACACTACCGCAAAAGCAAGATAACACAGTGTCGGTTCTCAGGCATCGACCGGGCGGCCCGTGGCCCGCAAGGCTAGCTACTCTCATCCCTCGGGCCGGCTCTTGCCACGGCCTTCTGGTCGAACACGCGACGGCGAACCGCCCGTGAGGGCGATAACATGAGCGTATCGTGGACGATCCGAGGGAGAGGATGGACAGAATCGTCATCACCGAAGAGGCCGGAAAGGCAGTCATCTCGCGGCGGACGGCCTCTGGGGTGCCCCTCGACAGCGCCTGCGGCCGGCACGGGGGGGATGGGTGACGCCTGAGAAGGTGCGCTTCGGGATCCTCGGATGCGGAACCATAGGACCGCACCACGCGCGGGCCATCGCCGGCCTCGAGGAGGCCGAACTCGTGGCAGTCGCCGACATCGTACCCGAGCAGGCAGAAGAGCTCGCCGCAGAGTACGGATGCTCCTCGCACGGTGGTCTCGGAGAGATGCTCTCCGGGGCTGGGCTGGACGCCGTATGCGTCTGTACCCCCAGCGGCATGCACGCCTGGGACGCCATCGCCGCTCTAGAAGCGGGCAAACACGTCGTCATCGAAAAGCCAGTCGACGTCACCCTCGGGGCGGCGGACCGTATCCTCGAAGCACAGCGGGCGACAGGTCGGAAGGTGGCCGTCGTCAGCCAGCACCGTTTCGACGCGGCGACCCTTGCCGTCCAGCGCGCGATCTCCAGGCAACAATTCGGCCGCCTGACGATGGGGTCTGCAGAGGTGCGGTGGTGGCGTTCGCAATCCTATTACGACTCGGGCGGGTGGCGCGGCACGTGGGAGCTCGACGGAGGGGGAGTCCTGATCAACCAGGCCATCCACAGCGTCGACCTCCTGCAATGTCTGATGGGCCGAGTCGTCGAGGTCACCGCCTACACCGGCATGCTCGCCCACGAGAGAATCGAGGTCGAGGACACAGCCGTGGCGGTCCTCAAGTTCGAGAACGGCGCCCTCGGCACCATCGCGGCAACGACCGCCGCTTACCCCGGCCTCACGGCCAGGATAGCCGTGCACGGTGACAGGGGCTCGGCCGTGATCGACGACGACCATCTCGTGTACTTCCACGCCGCCGGGATGGGACAGGAGCCGGAGGCTTACGGGGGTGGTGAGAACCAGGCGGGGCGGGTCATGGAGCATTACGGGGGAAGCTCCACGAGACCGGGCGCCGGCGCCGACCCCGGCAGCCTCTCGATGGCGCACCGGGACCAGATCCGGGACTTCATCCGGGCCATCAAGGACGACCGCGAGCCATCCATAACCGTGGAAGAAGGCCGCAAGCCGCTCGCGATCATCGCCGGCATCTACGAATCGGCCCGTACCGGCGAACTCGTACATATCGGAAGGTGAAAACCGTCCGGGGAGAGTCGATGGCAGGGACGCGTCCCCGATATTCATTCCCGTGGTCCTTCAGCGCCACCTCGTCGGCGGGCTGGGCGCCCGAGGCTTCGAAGGCAAACCGCCGGTACGTCCCCGTTGCGACAAGGAGGTCGCCATAAATGTGGACCCTTGCGGGATTCGCGGACGAAATCTCTCCCGAGTTGGATGAGCAGCTGAACACGCTCACCGGCGAATCCATCCGCTTCGTGGAACTCCGAAGCGTCTGGGACAAGAACGTGCTCGACCTGACCGACGACGAGATACGGAGGGTCGGCGCCGCGATGTCGGAGCGCGGTATCGGCGTCTCCTCCGTCGGCTCCCCAATTGGCAAGGTCCCGATCGACGAGAACTTCGCCCCGCACCTGGAGAGGTTCCGCCGCGCGTTGCACGTCGCACGGGTGCTGGAATCCCCGTACGTTCGGGTCTTCTCTTTCTTCATGCCGGAAGGGGAGGACCCCGCCGCCTACAGGGAGGAGGTGCTAGAACGGATGGGCGTCCTGGCGACGGAGGCCGAAGACGCGGGGGTCGTTCTCGTGCACGAGAACGAGAAGGAGATCTACGGGGACGTCCCGAGCCGTTGCCTGGACATCCTGACCCAGGTCGACTCTCCCTACCTCAGGGCCGCGTGGGACGCCGCAAACTTCGTGCAGTGCGGGGTGGACCATCCGTATCTGGAGGGATACGAAGCGTTGAGGCCCTACGTGGAATACGTGCACGTCAAGGATGCGCTCTCGGGATCCGGCACGGTCGTGCCTGCCGGGGAGGGGGACGGTGAGATCCGTGAGACCATCTCGGCCCTGCGCGCCTCCGGGTTCGAGGGTTTCTTCTCCCTCGAACCGCATCTCGCCTCCTCGGGAACCTACTCCGGCTTCAGCGGCCCGGAGCTGTTCGTCAGGGCAGCCAGAGCGTTCAAGAACCTGCTCCGCCAGAGAAACATCCCGTGGTCGTAGGCGCAGAGAACGCGCGCGTCACCCGCGGAGGAAGCGAAGCCGGATAGAAGATTACAGGTTTCGGGCTTCGGGAAATCGCCTGATGCTATAGCCTGCGGCCAAGCGCTTCGACCAGCGTTTTGCGGTTCTTGTGCTGCTTCTCGTAGTCGAGGAGGTCCTGGATCTCGCCCCTGGAAAGGCCCTTGACCTTCGTCTCTACCTCTTCGACGCTCAGGTCGTCGTAGTCGTTGAGCGGCGGGGCGGCGGCCTGCTCGCGCGCCTTTTTGGCCTTGTCTGTGTTGGGGACGTACTGCTCGCCCTGCTTCGAGCCCTCACGCTTCTTGCGTTCGGTCTCTTCCTTCTCTTCCTCGCTCATGTTCTCCCAGGCTTCTTTCGGCAGGTAGCGTCTGGTCTCCCCGTCCTCGCGGGCGTCGGCTTCGCCCTCTCTGGTCTGCCACTCTTCCTCTGTCCACTTCTCGAGGTTCCTCTGTGACTCGTCCTTCTCACCCTTGTAGCCGCCACCGCGCTTCTCGTATTCCTGGGTGAGCAGCTGGGATTTGCGGGCCGACCACTGGCCCTCCTCACCGCCCTTGTCTGAGGCTTTGATCTCCTCCTTTGTCTGCTCCCTCAGCTCGGGATGCGTGTACTTGTCCTCGTAGTCCTGCCCGGCCATGTGACCTCCTGATTCGTCCTTCGCCGCGTGCGAATACTCTCCTTCTTGCCAATACGAATACCCGCGCCGCCAACAACTCCACGTGTTAGCTGACACAGGCCCGCGAAGAAGGGCGAAAACGGCTCGAAGAAGGCATCAGGCCACAGGTTTCAGGAGATATTCCTGTTGCCTGCGGCCTTCTACTCTCCGCTGTCAACCGGCGAGTTCGACCAGCCCCTCGTGGTCGAGCAGGACGATCTTGCGTTCGCGGTTTCTGGTCTCGATGTAACCCTCTCGTTCGAGACAGGCCATCTCCTTGGAGACGGCCTCGCGCGTGCAGGCAATCATCTCGGCGAGCCTCTGATGGGTGAAGCGCAACCCGATAACTAAACCGGGCCTCGTCTCTTTCCCGAACCCGTCGGCCAGGGACAGGAGAAGGGCGGAGAGACGGCCCCTGACGTTTCTCGGCAGCAGCCTCTCGACCACCTGCTCGCGCTGCCGCGCCCACCTGCAGAAGGCGACCATCAGGGCCATGGCGCAGGCCGGGTCGCGCAGGATGTGGGCCTCGAGGGCAGCCTTGCTCACCCTGGCGACCTGGCAGTCGGTGAGCGCCTCCGCGCAATCGCGGTGGCCACCGCCAGTCTGCAGCGAAGGCTCGCCAAAGACGCCATCTTCGTCCACCAGCGCCACGGTCGCCTCCTTGTAGGCCCCGTATGGTTTGTACACCCTTACCTGCCCTTCGAGCAAGAAGCACAGGTAACCGTCGGCGTCGCCGCTGGCGTACAGAAGCTCTCTGGCGGCATAGTTCCGTCTGGCCACGGGGACGCCTGTTTCCTCCAACCTCCCCACCACGAACGCCGCCTGCCCTTCGCCCGTCCTGGGGGTGTCTAGCATCGGCGCTGCACCAGATGTCGTCTCCAACATTCGAACCCTACTTTCTTCCGGTCTGTTCTCTCGGCGCTTCCTGCGGGGGTTAGAGGTCTCTGGAGAAGATCCACTCCAGGAACTCTTCGCGGCTTAGGCCGGGGGGCTCCGTGTCCCGGCCCTCGAAGATCTCGGCTGAAGGATCCAGGACCACGAGCCCCGCGTGCGAGAGAGGACTGGAGAGCACGAACGCGAGCTCTTCGGCGGAGCTCCGGTGTACCCCCCAACCGCGCTGGTAGTTCCCCCTCAGCCACAGGAACAGCTCGGCCTCACCTTCCCCGCTGAAGACGGGCAGGGTCTTCCCGTCGTTCAGGGTCAGTACGTCCATGGGACCCTCTTCGTTCCTCGCTACCAGCCACCAGGACGACCGCGAGAGACAGCCCGAACGCCTGTATGCCCGTCTCTGTTCGGTCAACATCCGACTCTCCCTACTACTAGTGGCCAGGTCCGCCAGCGGTTCCGTCTGACCGGCGTGTTGCATGCGTAAGGTCCCATTGCTTGCGACACCGGGTGCGGTGCGCCAACCTGTAGGGTCGCGTACCGGGTCCCGTCTGACGTTCCGTCGCATAGCGATGTGCCCCCTTACCCGGCACCAGGACGCCCGTCTGAACCGGGGCTTGTCGCGCTTTCTTCGAGTCCAGGCACGTTATCTTGTGCCGCCCCGTGCGTACGTATGATGCCATCAGGGTCCCGACGGGTCATGCACAGTTCGGGCCATTCTGGTGTGGGTGGTGGGGGCCCGGACCAGCCTCGTAGCCCTCTCTACTCCGGAGTCGGTGAATCACCGACCAGGCCGATATCGGGTCGCGCATACCCGAGGCTGTGCTTGCCTCTTCGTGCGGCTGGCGGGCCACCGTCGCGCCATGCCCGCCCGAGGCCGTACTTGCGGGCGACGTGATCCAGAAAGTCTCCGCGGCGCGTGCTGGCGAGCCGGAGCATGAGTCCGGCGCCCCTACCCGGCATCGGATCGAGCGTAATACGTTCGAAGCGCGACCAGGGCCCGAGCAACAGCGCCACAAGATCATCCGGTCCGACGGCACAGGGACGCAAACCTTCGTCCCCGTAGCCTATATACAGTCTGACCTCTTCCTCGAAACCGAACACAGCCAACGCCTCGCCGAGGCCAGGCACGTCCACGGTAAGCGGATCCGAGAGGGTATCCGGGATCCGACAAGCGATCCAGAACCTTGGATACCCTCCGATCGCTGCCCCTCCTTACGTCCGATGGCGCGCTACTGGTGCGATCACGCTAGAGAACCGGACCCTCATTATTGATGTCCCGACTGTTCCAGTCGATACATCTTTCGGGCCAATTAGCACGCTGCGGCCCTTCGGGCCTCGCTTGTCAGCACACTACGGCCTTCGGCCTCCGTTTGTCAGCAACGCTTCGCCTGGCTCCGCCAGGCTCGCTTTCAGCCGGATCCCTCTGCGGCCTGCACCTTCCGCAGGACGGCAACGACGCCGGGAAGAGGTGGGGTGCCGAAGCTGCCGTTATGGACCGAAACGACTGGTCGAAAGCGAGGCGAAGCCGGAGCGTGCTCTCAGGCCGGCGACGGTTCGCGGTCCCCGAAGTCTTTCGGGGTGTAGCGCTCGATCCACTCCAGGTATGTGTTTACCTCGCGCTCGGCGCGTTCCTCGTCCCACCCGAGGTGTTGGACGGCGACCTGCGCGGCGGGTTCCACCACGTCGCGGGCGACCCTTGGCCCGTAGCCCGCCATCGTACGCCTCAGGAGCACGTCGGAGAGCGTCTGGGCCATCTCCTCGCGGAAGGCCCAGATCACCTCGGCACCGATGAGCGCCGTCTCGACGCTTTCGATGGGAGAGAGCGGCGTGAGGAGGTCGGGGTCGTCTTCGCCGATGGCCAGCACCTCGGACGCCCTGACCCCGTAGAGCTTGAGCAGCCTGTCGCGGACCACCTCGGGAACCGTGCTCGCCGCCTTGAACCCATCCACGAAGGACCCGAAGTCCGCGGTCTCGCTCCCCGGCAGGGGCGTCTTGCGGGCCCTGCTCTTGGGCGCCTTCCTGTCAAGCTTCTTGAAGATGGCGTCCGTGGTCTGGCGGCTCAGGTTCAGGTAGGTGGTCAGCTTACCGCCGATGATAGAAAGGAGTCCCCCGACCGGTGGCAGCTCGGCGCTCTGGCTCTTCACCTTGCCGCCAGCCGCCGACTCCCCCTTGGCGTGGTCGAAGACCACGTGGCTACGCGTAACGCCGCCCGTCTCTCCCTCCGGGTTGTAGGGCAGGGGCCTTACCCCCGAGTAGGTAAACAGCACGTCATCGCGAGTCAGGTTGGCCTCGGGGATCACGTAGTTCGTCTCGTCGAGGAGGTATTCGATCTCCTCCTCGCTCGCCTTGACGTAGTCCAGGTTCTCCTCGTAGCGGAGGTCGGTGGTGCCTATCAGATACCTACCGTTCCACGGCACGATGAAGTAAGGCCTGCCATCCTTGCGGGCCTCGACGTAGAGCGCCTCGCCCTCAGGGGCGCCGGGGAAGGCGTCAACGATCAGGTGGCTCCCCTTGGTGCCACCCATGAAGCGCCCCACGTTATCGTCGGAGCCGGGCGCCTGGAGCTCGGCGAGCACTTCATCCACCCAGGGGCCTGCCACGTTGACCGTGACGGGGGCCCGGGCGGTATGGCTCTCGCCGGTAAAGACGTCGGTGAACTCCACGCCCTTGACGTTGCCGCCCTCGATGATCAGGTTCTCCACGTTGGCGTAGGTGACGACGGTCGCACCGTGGTCGCGGGCGGAGATGGCGTTCTCCACGGCAACCCGCTCGGCGTACTCGACCTGCGCGTCGTAGTAGAAGGCGGCGGCCTTCAGGCCGTCCGTGTTGAGGCCGGGCTCGCGCTCCTCGACCTGCTTGCGGCCGAGCATCTTGTGACGGTCCATGCTCTTGTCGTAGGAGAGCGTGTCGTAGAGGTTCATACCCATACGGACCAGGAGCGGCCCGTGGGAGTTGCCCTTGTAGATGGGGACCAGGAAGCCAAGTGGTTTCACCAGGTGCTGCGCGATGTGCAGCAGCGCCTCCCTGTCCCTCAGGGACTCCCTGACCAGGGCGAACTCGTAGTGTTCCAGGTAACGTAGCCCGCCGTGGATCAGGCGCGTGGCCCACTGCGTGGTCCCGGAGGAGATGTCGCCTTTGTCCAGAAGCAGTACCCTGAGGCCCCGCATCGCCGCGTCGCGGGCGATGCCAGCGCCGTTGATGCCGGCCCCGATCACGATAACGTCGAAGACCTGCCGCTCGATATCCTGCGGTACGCGTGACTCCATCTCTATCCTTCCCGCGCTATGTGTATCTGACGCTTTCTCTAATGCTACAACGGAACAGGGGCGGCGGATGGGTGGAAAGTCACCTCATCAGCCGTCAGCCGTCAGCTATCAGCCAAAAAGCTGGCCGCTGATAGCTAACGGCTGACAGCGCGGTTCGCAAAAGGATTGCCTTTTTGCGAACCGTTCTCTAGGCCGTCGTGGCGACGGGCTCTTCCTCCGTCTCTCCTACCTCGCCCGGATCCGAGGCGTCCCTGATAAACGACGTCAGCACGGCGCAGATAAAGTACAGGGCAGAGTAGGTGATGACCACGCCCGAGTAGCCGACGAAGGGGTTGAGGGCGGTGGCGATGGCAGGCCCGATAAACGCGGCACCGCCGGCGCCGAGGTTGAGGATGGCGAGCGCTGCGCCCTTGTCGTGGCGTTCGACCATGGAGGGCATAAGCGCCGAGAGCGGCACGAAACCGGCAAGCAACGCGCCGTAGATCATGCCGAGCGCCACGCAGACCAGGTAGCTGCCGGAAGCCAGCGAGGCGAAGTACCATAGCGGGGTCGAGATGGCGCAGCCCACGCACCCGAAGAAGGTAACCGTGCGCCGCCACCCGAAGCGGTCACCGAATATGCCGAAGAACAGGTTGGCGAAGATGTTGGTCGCGTACACCAGGGTCAGCAGGGTGGCGTACTGCCCCCCGCTCATGAAGCCGCTGGCGCTGCTCCCGACCACGAAGACGAACGGCATGAAGTAGAAGAACCCGTACTGGGGCGAGGTGTTGACGATGCGCACGATGCCACCAAGGAACACCCTGGGGTCGCGCCACAGGATGTCGACGCCCTCCAGGAGCCTGCGGTAGCTCCTCGGGTTCTCGACGTGCTCGTCGGCTATGGGTTGCTTGCCCTGGGCCTCATGAACGGCGAAGGAGCCAATGAGGCCACCGATGGCCACAATTACGAGCGAGAGCCAGAAGGTGTTGTACACGCCCATGAGGGGGGTAGTTATGGCGGCCACGAGGGCGCCGAGCGTTGGCAGGCCGCCGGTAAAGGCGAACCAGAACCATCCAGCCGCGGATCCTCTAAGCTCCACGCGGGTGACGGTCTGGATCCAGACCAGAAAACCGAAAGCGAAGAGCGGGTAGGACAGGCCCCTGATGCCGTAGATGGTCGCCACGAGCACCAGGCTTCCCGAGTTGACGGCGAAGATGAGGAAGATGGCCTCGAACACGACCCAGATAGCGGCGCCCAGCTGCATGACCCGCTGCGGGCCCCAGATGGCCGAGAGCGTGCCAGAGAGCCACGAGGCGATCATCACGGCGAGGCCGTAGACCGTGCCCGTCGTCAGGGCGGCCTGCGCGCCGTTCAGTCCTCCGGGTCCCGCCAGGTATCCGGGGAGACGGCTGATCTCGACGCCGTCCCCGATCATGAATATGAAGACGGCGACGAAGCCCCAGAAGAGGGGCCTGGGGATGCCGATGCGCTCGACGAAGTTACCGAAGGCCCCGTACTCACCCTGTGCCTGTTGACTGCTCACCCTATCACTCCTCCTTTTTCTGTGTGTCCACGCGGCCCGAAGCCGCACGCCTTGCGTTCGCCCGTGGCGGCCTTACTGTTGCCTGTCCCGGCTGGCCACGTGGTGGGAAACCTCGTGCATAAGCTCCTTCATCTGGGGATAGGTCTCGGCGTACTTGTCGACGTAGAACTTGTACTCCTCGTGCGCCTCCTGGTCTGGTTCGATACCACCCTCGACGTGGACCATGTTGCGGGCGGCCTCGTGGATGTCGGGGTAGACCCCGGCCCCAACGGCACCGAGGATCGCGGAGCCGAGGGTGGGCGCCTCTGGCACCCTGGTGAACGAGATCGGCAGGTTCGAGACATCGGCGTGCATCTGCATCCACAGATCGCTCTTGGTTGGTCCGCCGCAGACGACGCCCTCTTTTGGCTCGAAGTCGTTCTCGCGCATCCTGCGCAGGATGTCCTCGGTGCCGTAGCAGATACCCTCCATGATGGCCCTGAAGACGTGGCCCTCACCGTGCCGCAGGGAGAGGCCCCACATGATGCCGCGGGCCTCGGGGTCCGTGTGCGGCGTGCGGTTGCCCTGCCAGTAATCGAGCACCATGAGCCCCTCGGAGCCGATGGGCACCTCGGCGGCCCACTCGCCGAGCACCTCGTAGGGGTCCACGTCACGGCGGGCCCCCTCTTCGGCGGCGCCTTTGGCGAACTTGTCCTTGAACCACTTGATCACGGAGCCTGTGGAGGCCTGGCCGCCCTCGATCGAGTACTGCCCCGGCACGATGCCGTCGGTGTAGGCACCGAAGAGCCCGGGCCCATGCTTTGGCTCGGCCGCCTGGCCAACGATCACGTGTGAAGAGCCCGTGATGAGGGCCATCTTGCGGGGCTCGAGCACGTCGAGGCCGACGAGGGCAACGAAGGCGTCGCCACCACCCTCCGCGACGGGTATCCCGGCGGGTAGCCCAAGTTCCTCGGCCACCTCCTTGCGTAGCTCACCGGCGACCTTGCCCATGTCGAGGACCTCCTGGGGGAGTTTCTCCAGAAGGTCCTCGAGCCCCAGACCCGAATAGAGGCTCTCGGGGAAGCCGCCCTCGTCCCTGTCGTAATACCAGCGGAAGCTTGCGATGTTGATGGAGGCGGTCCACTCGCCGGTGAGGCGGTAGGTGATCCAGTCCAGGCACTCACCGATGCGTGCGGCCGACTCGTAGGTGTCCGGCTCGTTCTCCTTGAGCCAGAGCGCCTTGGAGGGCATCCACTCAGCCGATACCCTGGCGTACCCGTTGTACTTGAGCGCGGCGTCCTTGGTCTCCGCGACCCGCCGAGCCTGGTCTGCGGCCCTGACGTCCATCCACATGATGGCCGGCCGCAGGAGCCTGTCCTGACTATCGAGGGCGACCACGGTGCAGGTCGTGGCATCCACGGAGAGGCCGACGATCTCCTCCGGCGCGATCCCGCTCTCATCTACCGCCCGCCGGGTCGCCTTGACCAGGCAATCCCACCACTCGTTGGGGTCCTGCTCGGCCCAGCCCGGATAGGGGTGGGCGAGGCCGTAGACCTCCCCGGTAAAGACGAGTGGGGTCCCCTCCATATCGAAGATGCCGACCCTTACGCTCTCCGTCCCGAAGTCTATACCGAGGGCGTAAGGTCCATCTTTCGCTCCCCCGCTCATCGCCCTCCTTCCGCCTGCGCGGAGGCCGCGACCCGGCCCCAGAAGCCCCCGGGTGCGAACAACTCTTCCACGCACTCGTCGAGCAGGCCGGTCTCGAAGGCGAGGTCGAGGGCGGTATAGCGCTTTCGGATAGTCTGCGCCCTCCTGTAAGTCCTCTCGAATTCGTCCCAGCCGAGCCCGATCTCCTCGGGCGTAGTGGGGCAACCGGCGGCCTCGAGCATCTGCTTTATCTCACCGGCCGGCAGCAACTGCTCCCTGACCTTCTCGCGCAGCTCGGGCCATACTTTCTGGAGCAGCTCCAGCCTCTCGGCGAGCTCCTCCGCGCTGACGTACTTGGCTAGCGTCTGCTCGACGGCGCCCTCTTCGAGGTCGGGGTCGGTGTGTTGCTCCCGAACGGACTGCTCCATCTCTTCCCTGGAGGGCCAGGAGTCCTGCAGAGACCCGATGTCCAGGTCGGACAGGTCGCGCTGGAGCAAGAGCTCGTAGAGGGCCGCTATGGCGACCGTTCCAACCCCCACCTTGAAACCGTGGGAGAGGCGCGGGCGGTCGTCCTTGCCCAACCCTTCCATCTCCCAGAGGTGGCTGAACTGGTGTTCGGCGCCCGAGGCGGTCCTCGAAGACTCGTAAGACTGCATCCCGAGGCCAGACATGATCAGACCCTCCACCAGATCCTCGGTGGGCTGCTGGTACCCCGCGCGCAGCTCGGCCGGGCTGTCGGTCCACCCGCGCAGGTGGTCCTGCACCAGCGACCAGCCCGTCGGGTCGATCTTCTCGACTTCGAGGGCGTCTGCGACCAGCCAGTCGGCCCCCGAGGTCACCTTGCCCAACAGGTCGGCGTACCCTGAGGCCGTCATGTTCTCGGGGGCGTTCTGAAGGACCTCGAGGTCGGCCACCACGGCCCGCGGGGCCGGGCAGGAGAGCGTCTGCTTCAACCCGTCCTTCTCGATGGAAGCCCCGAAGGCTGTATACCCGTCCATGGAGGCGGCGGTGCCCACGCACATATAGGGTCTGTCACACTCGTGCGAGGAACGCTTGACGATGTCGTTGAGCGTCCCTGAGCCCACGGCCACGGGGATGGCATCGTGCTCTTGCAGGGAGTCCCTGAGCTTCTCGATGTTGGAGTACTCGGCGTAGAGCGGTGGATCTGCCGGAAACACGTAGGGCTCCACCATGGTGTACCCGGCGTCTTCGAGCTCCTGGTGGACCCGCTGGCCCGCCACCTCGAAGGTGTTGCCGTCAGCGACCACTACTATGGGGCCGTCTCCGAAGTTCTCCCTGAATACGTCGGGGACGGAGGCGAGTGCGCCCGCCCCGATGTTCACGTCCCTCGTGTCGGTGGCCTCCTGTAGGGCCGCGTCTATGCGCCTCTCGCTCATAAGTTCCTTCCAGTCATGTCAGGTGCGTCCTACTCCGCCTGAGATTCGCCCGCGACGTGGCGCTCCGTCTTGTGCATCAGCTCCTTCATCTGGGGGTAGGACTCCAGGTAGCGGTCCACGTAAAACTTGTACTCCTCGTGGCGCTCTGGGTCCGGGTCTATGGTGTCGGCGGTGTGGACCATCTTCTCGGCCGCGGACGGGATGTCCGGGTAGATGCCAGCCCCGACGGCGGCCAGCATGGCCGAGCCGAGGGCCGGGCCGTCGCTAACCTCCGTGAACGAGATGGGCACGTTCGAGACGTCGGCGTGCATCTGCATCCACAGGCCGCTCTTGGCCGGGCCACCGGAGACCACGTTGAGCTTGGGCTCGAAGTCCTGCCCGCGCATGGTGCGCAGGATGTTCTCCGTGCCAAAGCAAATACCCTCGATGATGGCCCTGAAGACGTGCCCCGGCGTGTGGCTCAGCGTCAGGCCCCACATCATGCCCCGGGCCAGGGGATCCGTGTAAGGCGATCTATTGCCCTGGAAGTAGTCGAGCACGATGAGCCCGTCTGAGCCGATCGGTATGTCGTGCGCCAGCTCGGTCAGGACTTCGTAGGTGTCGACGCCGCGCTCTCTGGCCTGGGCCGCCGCGTCGCCGGCGAACTGGTTCTTGAACCAGGCCACGATGGATCCGGTCGAGGCCTGACCCGCCTCCACGGTGTACTGGCCGGGGATCATGGCGTCCGTGTAGGCTCCCCAGAAGCCGGGGTCGTGTATGGGCTTCTCTGTCTGACCGATCATGACGTGCGAGGAGCCCGTGATGAGGGCCATCTTCCCCGGCTCGACCACCCCGAGGCCGAGCGCCCCGACGTAGGCGTCAACCCCACCCTCGGCCACCGGCGTGCCAGCCTTGAGCCCGAGCTCCTCGGCGGCCTCCCGGCTCAACTCACCGACCACCGTACCGAGGTCGAGCACGTCCTGGGGAAACTTCTCGAGCAGATCCCCCGCGTCTACCTGGTCGTAGAGGCTCTCGGGGAAGCCGCCCTCGTTTCGGTCGTAGTAGTACTTGGAGCTTGCGAAGTTTATGGAGAAAGCCCACTCGCCGGTGAGGCGGTTGACCAGCCAGTCGCCGCAATCGCAGATGTAGCTTGCTTCCCTGTAGGTCTCGGGCTCTTTGTCCTTGATCCAGAGCGCCTTCGGGAGCCCCCACTCGGCCGAGACAGGACCGTAGCCGTTGTACTTGAGGGCGTCGTTGTGGGTGCGGGCGATCCTGTCGGCCTGGTCGGAGGAGCGTACGTCCATCCACATGATGGCCGGCCGCAGGTGCCGCCCCTCTTTGTCGACCGCGAGAACGGTGCTGCTCATGGCGTCGAGCGAGATGCCCACGATCTCTTCGGCGGGCACGCCACCCTCGTCCATCGCTGCCCTTACCGCCTCGACGAGCGATGACCACCACTCGTCGGGGTCCTGCTCGGCCCACCCGGGCCGCGGGTGCTTCAGCGTGAACTCCCGCTCGGTAAAGACGATCGGCGTCCCTTCTGGATCGAAGATGCCGACCCTGGCCCCACCCGTCCCGAAGTCGATTCCAAGGAGATACGGACCTTCGGCCATGGCTATGCTCCTTCCTCCCAGCCAAACTCCTCCCAGAGATCGGGCGGGATGAGCTGGTCTATTCTTTCGAGGGTGTAGTCTGGTAAGTTCTCCTCGACCTCCGACTCCAGATCTTCGGCTGTGGTCTCCCCGGTCAGGACGACGGCGGAGGGCATGCCCGCGTCTCTGGCCATGCGGATCTCCGTGTAGAGCCGGTCGCCGGTCATGACGCACTCTTCGGCATCGAGCCCGACCAGGCCCATGATGGTCTCGAGCATTATGGGGTCGGGCTTGCCCACGTTGACCTGGCACTCGGCCCCCGTGCACGCCTCGATGGCCCCGACGATGGCCGCCGCATCAGGCTCTCCCCTGCCCCCCGGAAAGGGGCAGTACCGGTCGGGGTTGGTGGTGACGAGAATCGCCCGCCCGTGAAACCAGATGGCGTCGAAGGCTATCTGGAGCTTGCTGTACTCGAACCCGCGATCGTAGCTGGCGATCACGATGTCTATCTCCTCGGGGTTCTCGGACATCCTGATCCCGGCTCTATCGAGCGCCCTCTTGAGCGGCTCCTCGCTTATGGGGAAGACCGTGGCGTCGGGATGGTTCTGCACCAGCCACTGCGTCATGGTGACGACGGTGTTTACTATTTCATCCTCTGGTGTCTCCAACCCCAGCTTGCCGAGCTTCTCGGCGTACATCTTCGGGTCCTTGGTCGGGTTGTTGGAGAGGAAGATGACGCGCTTGTCGAGCTCGCGCAGCTTGAGGATCAGACGCTCGGCCCCGGGGAGCAACTCATCCCCCAGGTAGATGGTCCCGTCGAGATCGAAGACGTACCCCTCGTACAGCCGCTCCGGCACCCCCCGCCCACCGGAAAGCCCGGCCTCGCTATTTTGCTCCATGCGGTCTCTCAACCCCCTGCCACCGGTAGATACCCCCAGGTGCCAGCCCGAAACGGTGGCGTCTCGTCGGCAGTGCCGTCCCTAGGCCTCCCTCGCGGCGTGGTAGCGGCGGTCGATCTCCTCCATCTTCTCCACCTTGGGCGCCGAGCCTCCCCCCTCGAACTCGGAAGCGAGCCAGGCATCAAGCACGGTCTTGGCGTTCTCCGGCCCGATCACCCTCCCGCCCATGGTCAAGACCTGCGCGTTGTTCGACTTGCGCGCCCTCTGCGCAGAATACACGTCGTGGCACTGCGCCGCCCTTACCCCAGGCACCTTGTTGGCCGTGATGGACATCCCAAGCCCGGTCCCGCAACATAGTATGGCCCGCTCGTGCTCACCCCTGGCCACGGCCTCGGCAACCTCGACCGCCACGTCAGGGTAGTCCTCCGGATTATCAGGGTCCGTGCCGAAGTCCTTTACCTCGTAGCCCTCGTCGCGCAAATGCTGCACCAGCACATCCTTGAGCGCAAACGCCGCGTTGTCGGCCCCTATCGCTATGCTCGCCATCTCCCCCTTGCCTCCTTACCGATATCTGTCCGTAGACCGAATATAGAAGGGGCGTCTTACCCCTCCACACAGATCATCGGACACACTGAGCAGTACACTGAGCAGTACATCCCACAGGTGCCCAACGCCTAGCGTCTGTCGTGTCCCTTTCCCCCATGTGGCGCCAGCGTAGCGGATCGAAGATGGCGTGTCAAACGTGCATGTTATGCACTTATGTGCAGCGAAACTCTTGTCGGGAGTGGGTTTCGAGATGCTAAACTGCGCCTGGAAAAGTTAGGGTTGCGTTTACTCTTGGCACGACCCGCGGGCTTGCGTGCCCTGTTCGGCGGTCAGCGGGACAAAAAGGAGGATTACCGGGTTGGCACGGCGAGGTCGGGTTTCGCTTTCCGAAGATCAATTCTTGTTGGCCGAGGTGGCGCAACTCTACTACGTAGAAGATCTGACCCAGGTGCAGATCTCCCGGCGGATAGGGACCTCGCGCTCCAACGTCTCGCGCATGTTGAAAGAGGCCCGGGAGCAGGGGATGGTGGAGGTGAGGATCCACTCTCCGTTGCGTACCGTGCCAGCTTTGCAGCAGGAGCTGATCTCACGTCTCGGGCTCAGGGAGTGCCTGGTGCTCGCGGCCCTGGATGGTGATTCGCACGTCTTCGAGAGCACGGACACCGTGACCCAGGTTGCGGCGCTGGCGGCTCGTTACCTGCAG
>DASUPX010000364.1:0-2741 GCA_036280905.1 Rubrobacter sp.
CACCCCCTCCCCCCGCGCGAAGGCCAGGATCTCCTCCCCGAACTCGTCGGCCCCGAGCCTGCCCGCCCACCCGACCCTGTGCCCGAGGCGCGAGAGGCCCACCGCGACGTTGAACTCGGCACCGCCCAGGTGCTTCTCGAACATGCCGACGTGCCTAAGCGGGCCCTTCGAGAGAGGATCCATAACGGCCAGAGCTTCGCCCAGCGTCGTCACTTGCAAAGGCCCGTTCATCTCACCTTCCATCCCCGTGGGTGCGGTTCCAAGTCGGGCGCTGCCCTATCATGATTCCGGCGCCCGCCGTCGCGCCCGGGCGGGTGTGTCGACTCGTGCTCGTCCGGTTCCACTCCGGACCATCTTCGCCAACCGTTCGGGGCACGCCGGCACACCCGCGATGACCTCCCATCCTCTTCCGGCTTGCGGCGCGGAGACCCTACGCTACCCCGGTGTGGCGGCCCGTGGCGCGTACCGCGGGAAGGCTTCGATCGCCAGGGCTGCGCCGGATATTCCGGCGATGTTCAGCATCTGGGCGGGCACGATCTTCGCGCGGGTCTCCAGCTTCGGCACGAACTTGTCCGCCTTCTTGCTCACCCCGCCCCCGACGATGATCAGGTCCGGCCAGAACAGGGCCTCCATCGTGGCGAGGTACTCGTTGAGCCGCTTGGCCCACTGCTTCCAGCTAAGGTCCTCCTGCTTGCGGATGCGGTCGGAGGCGCGTAACTCGGCCTCGCGCTCCCGGATCAGGAGGTGCCCGAACTCGGAGTTCGGCATGAGCCTGCCCTGCGTAAAGAGCGCCGTGCCGATGCCGGTACCGAGCGTCAGCATCATCACCATGCCCTCGACCCCGCGGCCGGCGCCCCAGCGCATCTCGGCCAGCCCCGCCGCGTCGGCGTCGTTGACCACGCGCACGGTCTCTCCGACCTCCCGCTGCAACCGTCCCTGCAAGTCGAAGCCGATCAACTCCTTGGCGACGTTGGCCGCGGTGCGCACCACCCCGTCCTTGATAACGCCGGGGAAGCCCACCCCTACCGGACCGTCCCAACCGAAGCGCCGGATCACCTCCAGCGACGTCTCCACCACGGCCTCGGAGGTGGGGGCCTGCGGCGTCGGGATGCGGATCCGCTCCCCCACCAGCTCGCCCGTCTCCAGGTCTACCGGCGCCCCCTTGATGCCCGAGCCTCCGATGTCCAGACCGAATACCTCCATATGTCCTCCCCGCTAGACGAAGACGCGCCCGCGGCCGGCCCCTGCGTGGGCCATCAACGAGCTCGTTGGCCAGGGTTCCTTCAACTTTGGGTGCCGCCGGCCCGCCGCGGCGTTCCCGCCGCCTCGTCGGGCCCGTCCGAGCCGGCGGGGTACTCGAGGAGCGGCACCAGCCCGTTCTCCCAGGCGTCCAGGATCGGGGCCGCCACCCGCCACGACTCCTCCGCCTCGTCGGCCCGGACGAACAGGGTGGTGTTGCCTTCGATCAGGTCGAGGAAGAGACGCTCGTAGGCCGCGAAGAACTCCTGCGGGGCGAAGTCCGCGCCGAGCTCTATGCTCTCCAGGTCGAACGGGTCGTAGGGGCCGTTTACGTTCAGGTTCAGCGTCACCCGGTCCGGTCCCAGCCTGACGCGCAGCACGTTGGGACGGGGGTCGTCCGCCCGCTGGAAGGCTAGGTGGGGCACCGCCTTGAAGTGGACGGCGATCTCGCCTCGGAAGTGGCTCAGGGCCTTGCCGCCGCGCAGCACGAAAGGCACTCCCGCCCAGCGCAGGTTGTCTATCATGAGCGTTACCTGGGCGAAGGTCTCGGTCATCCGTTCGGGGTCGACGCCCTCCTCGGCGGTGTAGGCGGGAATCTCCTTCTCCCCTATCCTTCCGGCCCCGTAGCGGGCTCGCACGGTGTGGGTCTTCGCCTCCTCGGGGGAGAGGCGCCGGACGGCCCGCAGGACGTCCACCTTGCGGTCGCGCAGGTTGCGGCGGTGGAGCGCCGTCGGCGCCTCCATCGCGGTGAGGCAGAGAAGCTGTAGGAGGTGGTTCTGGATCAGGTCCTTGAACGCCCCCGCGTGGTCGAAGTAGCCGGCCCTGCCCTCCAGAGCCAGCGTCTCCTCCCACAAGATCTCCACGCGCTCTATGTAGTTTCGGTCCCACAGCGGCTCCAGGATGCCGTTGGCGAAGCGCAGGCCTATGATCGTGGGGAACGGCTGCCAGGCGAGAAAGTGGTCGATGCGGAAGATGGCCTGCTCCGGCAGGAACCCGTGCAGTAGCCGGTTTAGGCCCTGGGCCGACTCGAGGTTCACCCCGAACGGCTTCTCGATGGCGACCCGGCTCCCCTCCGGCAGGCCGGCCTCCCTCAAGGCCTCCAGCGTCGGGGCGAAGACCGCGGGCGGCAGGGCCAGGTAGGCCAGGATCGGCTCCGTCAGGGGTTTCAAGGCCGAGATGACGCTCCCGGCGTCGGTCACGTCCGCCCGGCGGTACTCTAGTACCTCGGTGACCATCTTCGCGCGGGCGTCCGCCGAGACGCCGGCGGCGTGGCGCTCCAGGCTATCGAGCACCAGGCGGCGGAAGCCGTTCTTGTCGTTCTTCCACTCCCTGCGGTCCACCCCGATGATCTTGATCCCGCCCGGCAGCCTGCCCGCCTCGTAGAGCTTCGCCAGCGCGGGGATCAGGTACCTGGCCGTCAGATCCCCCGTAGCCCCGAAGATGACTATGCGTTTCACCAGGAACCGTCCTCTCTCGCCGGCACCGGCCTCGTCGCCGAGACC
>DASUPX010000365.1:0-5434 GCA_036280905.1 Rubrobacter sp.
GGAGTTCGGACGCCCGCTCGTCGACTCCACGTTCACGGTGGCCCTGGTGACCGGGCAGAGCGTCACGGACGTGTCTCAGAACGTCTTCGCCAACCTGGGGTGGGACGAGGTGCGTCTCCCCGCCCCCGTCTTCGAGGGAGACACGATCTACTCCCAGAGCGAGGTGCTTGAGACGCGCGAGTCCCGTTCGCGGCCCGGGGTGGGTCTCGTGAAGGTCAAGACGACGGGCTACAACCAGGATGGCAAGACGGTCATCACCTTCCTGCGGACGGTCATGGTCTACAGGCGGGATCACGCACCCGGTATCGCCCGTCCTACTCCAGAAGAGTAGGACTGTGTAAGGGTGAGATACGATGTCTTTCATGTGAGATCATCTGCACCCGGAGCGGCAGGTTCCGCTCTGTTCGAGAGTCGAGTGGCAAGAAGGAGACGGGGTGCAAAGAGCGTTTAGACCCGTGATCATAGAGAACGTCTACCCGGAGCTGGACTGCGGACGCTATCCGGTGAAGCGGGAGGTCGGCGACCGCCTCGAGGTCTGGGCCGACCTCTTCAAGGAAGGGCACGACGGGCTCGCCGCAGTCCTGAAATACAGGGAGAAGGGCGCGCCCGAGTGGGCCGAGACACCGATGCGCCTCTACGAGAACGATCGCTGGACCGGAGGGTTCACGCTGGCGAAGAACGCCCGCTACGAGTACACCATCGAGGCCTGGACCGACGAGTTTGGCACGTGGCGGGCGGAGATCGGCAAGAAGGTGGACGCCGGGCAGCACGTGGATCTGGAGCTGATCGAGGGCCGCGGCCTCGTCCAGGAGGCCTTCCAGAGATCAAACGACAAGCGATTGGGGGAGACGCTCGCCGGCTTCGACGCCACGGGCTACGAGGGAAGGGTGGCGCTGTTGCGCTCGGAGGGGGTCGGCGGGCTGATGGCCGAGCACCCCGACCGAACCAAGGCGACAGCCTACCCGCGGACGCTGGAGGCCGTGGTGGATCGCGAGCGGGCGCGCTTCGGGGCCTGGTACGAGATGTTCCCCCGTTCGCAGGGAACGGTGCCGGGTCGCAGCGCCACGTTCGAAGAGGCCGAGGGGAGGCTACCCGAGATCTCGGACCTCGGCTTCGACGTGGTGTACCTGACGCCCATCCACCCCATAGGTACCAGCCACCGAAAGGGCCGCAACAACGCCCTCGTCGCCGGCCCGGACGACCCGGGTAGCCCCTACGCCATCGGGAGCGAGGAAGGCGGCCACAAGGCCGTCCACCCCGACCTCGGAACGCTGGACGATTTCGAGCATTTCGTGCGGGCCTGCCAGGGGCATGGTATGGAGGTCGCGCTCGACCTGGCCATCCAGTGCTCGCCGGATCACCCGTACATCGATGAGCACCCCGAATGGTTCAAGTTCAGGCCCGACGGCACCATCAAGTACGCCGAGAACCCGCCAAAGAAGTACCAGGACATCGTCAACGTGGACTTCTACTCCGAAGACGGGGAGAGCCTGTGGCGGGAGTGGCTCGACGTGATCCTGTTCTGGGTCGGGCGGGGAGTCAAGATCTTCCGGGTGGATAACCCGCACACCAAGCCCTTCCCTTTCTGGGAGTGGGTCATAGGAGAGGTACAGGCGGAGCACCCCGAGGTGATCTTCCTCTCCGAAGCCTTCACGCGACCGAAGGTAATGAAGGCCCTCGCCAAGCTCGGCTTTACCCAGTCCTACACCTACTTTACCTGGCGCAACACAAAAGAGGAGCTTACGGAGTACCTGACCGAGCTTGTCATGGACTGGCCCAGGGAGTACATGCGGCCCAACTTCTTCCCCAACACCCACGACATCCTGCCCCACATCCTGCAGTTCGGCGGGCGTCCGGCCTTCCAGACGCGCTTGGTTCTCGCCGCCACGCTGTCGAGCACCTACGGCATCTACGGCGGCTTCGAGCTTTGCGAGAACACCCCGCGCGGCGAACCGGGCACCACCGTCTACTACCAGGACTCCGAGGTGTACGAGTACAAGGTATGGGACTGGGACAGGCCGGGCAACATCAAGGAGTACGTCGGACGCGTAAACGAGATCCGGCGCCAGAACCCCGCCCTCCAGCACCTGAAGAACCTCTCCTTCTACGCGGCCCAGAACGACAACGTGCTCTTCTACGGCAAGAAGACCGGCGATAATGCCGTCTTCGTGGCCGTCAACCTCGACCCTTACGGCGTGCACGAGGCGTACGTGCAGTTCCCGATCTGGGAGTTCGGCATCTCCGAGGGGGGAGGGTACGTGGTCGAGGAGCTCCTGACGGGGAGGGAGATCCCGGCCTCCGGGAGCTGGTTCTGGGTCCGCCTCGACCCGCGGAGCAACCCGGCGGAGATCTTCCGCCTCAAGAGGGGAGGCGTGGCGTGAGCGAGGCACCTTCTACGGAAAGGTTCGACGGGGAGCGGCGCGAGGACCCGCTCTGGTACAAGGACGCCATCATCTACCAGCTGCACGTCAAGGCATTCTTCGACTCGGATAACGACGGGATGGGGGACTTCAAGGGCCTCACCCAGCGCCTCGACTACATCAAGGACCTCGGCGTCACCGTGATCTGGCTGATGCCCTTCTACCCCTCGCCGATGCGCGACGACGGCTACGATATCTCCGAGTACAAGAACGTCCACCCCGACTACGGCACCACCCGCGACTTCAGGACGTTCGTGCGCAAGGCCCACTCCCTTGGCCTCAAGGTGATAACCGAGCTGGTCATAAACCACACCTCCGACGAGCACGCCTGGTTCGAGCGTGCCCGCGAGGCGCCGAAGGGCTCGGCGCGGCGCAATTTCTACGTGTGGAGTGACACCCCGGACAAATACGAGGGCACGCGCATAATATTCACCGATACCGAGAGGTCCAACTGGACGTACGACGAGACCGCGGGCCAGTACTTCTGGCACCGCTTCTTCTCCCACCAGCCCGACCTCAACCACGACAACCCGCAGGTCTTCAAGGCGATAATGCGTGTGATGCGCTTCTGGCTCGACGCCGGAGTGGACGGCCTCAGGCTCGACGCCATTCCGTACCTGATCGAGCGTGAGGGCACGGATAACGAGAACCTTCCGGAGACGCACGAGGTCCTGAAGAAGATGCGGGCGGAGATGGATGCGCGCTACGAGAACCGCCTCTTTCTGGCCGAGGCAAACCAGTGGCCCGAGGACGTCTTGCCGTACTTCGGGGACGGGGACGAGTGCCACATGGCGTTCCACTTCCCGCTCATGCCGCGCATCTTCATGGCTCTCGCGCAGGAGGACAGGCATCCCATCGTGGAGATCATGCACCAGACGCCGGAGATACCGGAGGGTTGCCAGTGGGCCATCTTCCTGCGCAACCACGACGAGCTTACCCTGGAGATGGTCACCGACAGGGAACGCGACTACATGTACCAGATCTACGCGACCGACCCACGTATGCGCATAAACGTCGGCATCCGCCGCCGACTCGCCTCCATGATGGAGAACGACAGGCCCCGCATCGAGCTCCTGAACAGCCTGCTCATGAGCATGCCGGGTACGCCCATCATCTACTACGGGGACGAGATAGGCATGGGCGACAACATCTTTCTAGGGGACAGGGACGCCGTCAGGACGCCGATGCAGTGGTCGAGCGACAGGAACGCCGGCTTCTCCCGGGCCGAGCCCGCACGGTTGTACCTGCCGCCTATCATGGACCCCGTACACAGCTACGAGGCCGTCAACGTTGAGGCCCAGGGCCGCAGCGCCGGCTCGCTCCTGAACTGGATGAAGCGACTTATAGCCGTACGCAAGGCGCACAGGGCCTTCGGGAGGGGAACGCTGGAGTTTCTCCACCCCGGCAACAGGAAGGTCATAGCCTACCTCAGGGAGCACGAGGATGAGGCCATCCTGTGCGTGGCCAACCTGAGCCGCTCTGCCCAACCCGTGGAGCTCGACCTCTCGCGCTTCAGGGGCCTGGTCCCCGTCGAGTTGCTCGGCAACAGCAGCTTTCCCCCGCTGGGGGATCTGCCCTACTTTCTCACCCTGCCGGGGTACGGTTTCTACTGGTTCCGCCTGGCGCGGGAGGTCGCGGCCCCGAGGTGGCACCAGGAGAGCCCGTCGTACGCCGAGCCGCCCGTGCTGGTTCTCCCCGCCGGCAGGCAGACGGCCCGCAGCGCGGACAGGTTCCCCCTGCGCCTCCCGGCGCGTCAGATAGGCCAGCTAGAGAGGGAGGCCCTTCCGAACTTCCTCGGCTCCCGCAGGTGGTTCGCCGCCAAGGGCGACGGCATCGAACGCGTCGAGGTCCTGGCGCAGGCTTCGCTCGCCGACGACATGCTACTCACCTTGCTCGAGGTACACCTGGGCAACGAGGCCTCCGAAGGGGCAGAACCCCAGATCTACTTCCTCCCGCTCGCGGCGGCCTGGGAGGAAGGCACGGACGGGGACGGCGTCTCGGTGTACATGCCCGACGTGCTGACCAAGCTCAGGCGGCGCGCCAGGGTTGGGGTGCTGCTCGACGCGCTCTCCGACGAGGCATTCTGCCGCAGCGTCGTCGCGGCGATGGGGGAGAACACCGGGATAAAGATCGGGGAGGGCGAGATCCACTTCTCGGCGACCGGTGTGTTTGGGGATCTCATCGGTGACGGACCGGTCGAGGAGCTAAGCGTGAGGCGGGCCGAGGTGGAGCAGACAAACAGCTCGGTAATACTGGGAGAACGATTGATCCTGAAGGCGTACAGGCGCCTCCAGAAGGGCACGAACCCCGACCTGGAGATCGGCCGCTACCTGACCGAGGAGACCCGTTTCGAGAACACGCCGCCGCTGGCCGGCGCGATCGAGTACACGGGCCCAGACGGGGAGACGACAACCCTGGGCCTCCTGCAAGGCTACGTGGAGAACCAGGGCGACGGCTGGTCCTACGTGCTCGACTACCTCGACCGTTACCTGGAAGACCGCCTGCTGACCTCGTGGAGCCCGGAGGGTGAGGACGCGCCGGATGAAGAGCTGGCGCCCGAAGACACCTTCTTCGCCAGCCTGGTTCGTATTCTCGGCCTGCGCACGGGAGAGCTTCATGCCGCCTTCGCCGCCCCGACGGACGATGAGGCCTTCGCCCCCGAGACGGCACCCCCCGAAGAGGTGGCGGGGTGGGTCGACGGGGTTCTCGCGGAAGCGGGGAGCACCCTCGACCTGCTGAAGCGGCGGGGGAGCAGCCTGCCCGACGAAGTCGCCCCCGACGTCGAGCGGCTTCTCGGTCTGCGAGAGGAGTTGAGGAGGAGCGTAAAGAGCGTCGCCGGGCAGAATTTCGGGGTCGTCAAGACCAGGCACCACGGGGACTATCACCTCGGGCAGGTGCTCGTGGTCAGCAACGACTTCGAGATCATAGACTTCGAGGGCGAGCCGGCGAGGCCCCTTGCCGAGCGGCGCAAGAAGCACTCGCCCCTGCGGGATGTGGCTGGTATGCTCCGCTCG
>DASUPX010000366.1:0-2140 GCA_036280905.1 Rubrobacter sp.
CGTCGAGATGTTGCGTATGGTCAGCCGCAGGCGTCAGGAGGAGTACGAGGCGAGGAGGGCCATCGAGAAGCTCACCCCACGCGAAAAACAGGTGCTCGCTGCCCTTGGCGAGGGGCTAGACAGCCGAGATATCGCCGAGAAGCTGCACATCACCATCGAGACCGAGCGCACCCACATGGTCAACATCCTGGGCAAGCTGGACGTCCACTCCAGGCTGCAGGCGCTGGTCTTCGCCGCCCGCCACGGCCTCGTCGAGATCAGGTAGACGATCGTGAAGGCATCCCCTATGCCGGACCACGCCGGTGGTCCCCCGACAATCCGGGGATGGCACCGTGCTAGAATCAGGCCCGTTCGTACCCATGGCCGCACAAGCCGACCCCATGCAAGAAGCCGCCCTGGGAGGCATAAGCCCTTTGCCGAAACCGCCCGATAACCGACCCGAGGGCCCTGCCGACGCGGGGAACCCTGCCCATGGGCGGAGCAGGCCGCGGATCCTGATGGCCAACGAGCCGCGCGCCTACCGCGAGGGGATAGCGGCGGTCATAAGCCAGCTACGGCCCACGGTCGAGGTTGAGATGGTTGAACCGAACGGCCTCGACGACTCGATAAGGCGCTACGTGCCTGACATGGTCATCTGCAGCAAGGCTACCGAGACGCTCAAGGTCAGGGTGAGGGTCTGGGTGGAACTCTACCCCGAAAACGGCGCCGTCTCCGTGGCGAACATCGGCGGCAGGCGCGTGGAGTACACCGAGATACAACTGCCCGACCTCCTCTCCATCGTGGACAAGGCCGGGGAGCTCTCGCAGGCCAACTAGTCCATCGGGGCTAGGAAAAGATACCCCGTTTTTGCGATGCCGGTAGCGTCGCCGAGGGCCACCATCTACTTGTGGGCGCAAGACGCATACTCGTGGCCAACGAACTCGCCTCCTACCGGCAGACGCTCGTGCTCGTGATCAGGGAGATGCGTCCCCACGTCGAGGTCTTCGAGGCCGCCTCGGAATCTCTGGAGCGGGAGATCAGACGCCTCCGCCCCGACCTTGTGATCTGCAGCCGCGTCACCTTCACGATCAAGCAAGCGGTCGCCAACTGGGTGGAGCTCTACCCCGAGTTCAAGCCTTACTCCACCTTCTACATCGACGGTCAGCACAGGGCGAAAAGTGAGGTCGAGCTCTCCGACCTGCTCGCGCTCTGTGCTAGTCCCCCGTAGAGAGCTCCCTGACGAGCGCCTTGAGCCGCGGGGCCAACTCCTCGATCTCATCGGCCGTACACCTTACCTGCACGTGTATGCTGACCGTTGGCCGCGTTCCCGCATCCGCCACTACGGCCTCGTCCACGGTCGCGGAGATCACGGTAGCCCCCACCTCGGAAGTCTCGGCCGGCGAGCCGTTCTCCTGTGGCGCGTCCTGGGGTTGCTCCCCGAAGGTGGCGACCAGCTCTCCGGCCTCTTCCCGCAACATGCCGGCGGTCTTGAGGATCTCCACGATCGCGCCTGCGCCGTTCATGACGGGCTTGTTGCGCGGCTGGCCGGCCGCGTGGGCGATGTAGGCCTGGACGGTGGGGTAGAGCATCCCCTCGCGCAGCTTCACGGCCGAGACCACGTTCTGCAAGAACTCGCTGGCCGCCACGATGGCGCGCCAGTTGTTCCTGACCTCCGTACGATCCTTGCGCGCCAGCGCCGCCGCCAGCTCGCGCCCCCGCCGCGTGATCGTCTTCCTGCTCTCACCCTGCAGAACCCCGATCTCCACCAGAAAAGCGTTGTTGCGGCTCACGCTGGACTGGTGTACCGAGTCCAACTTGCCCACGTCCCCGGTTCTCGCGGCATCCTCGCGGGTCCCGTAAGCCACGATGATATTGACCAGCTCTTCGTAGGAAGACCCCGGAAGCCGAAACTCCCTCTCCGCCATCCGAAACCTCCGTGGTGAGATGCCTGCAACAACGACCCGCATTATAAAGCACGCTCGGCTCCGCCTCCGCTTGTCAGCACGCTGCGCCCTTCGGGCTCCGCTTGCCAGCACGCTCGGGCTAACGCCCTCGCTCGTCGGCAACGCTTCGGCTTCGCCTCGCTTTCGGCCAGTCGTCTCTTTCCGTAACGGTGGCTCAGACAACCCACCTCTTCCGGGCATCGAATCTCTAGAGCGGC
>DASUPX010000367.1:0-7388 GCA_036280905.1 Rubrobacter sp.
GCTGAGGGTGCCGAGCTCCGTCTCGTCTCGTAGCCGCCCGGTGAAGGCTCCGAGCGTCCTAACGGCATCGTACTTGCGTCGGTAGAAGCGCCTGTCTATAAACGACTGGACGCGCCGCCTCAGGGGGCTGAACAACGCGGCTATGGCGAGCGTGGAGACAACCACGATGAGCTGGGGGAGCCGCTCCTGGCCGGTCACGGCGCGAAAGACGTACTGGGTCCCAACCACGCCAGCGAAGTACACGGCCGCCAGCATCAGCGTGAGCGAGCCGTAGACGAGCGTGCGGTTTATGATCGTATCTATCTCGAACAGGCGCGAACGCAGTACCGCGATGCCTATGGAGATAGGGAGTGCCAGCATGAAGGCATCCATGAGAAACATGCTGAGCATCCTCTCTGCCACCTGGTCGGGACGAAGGTCCACCGCGGCCCCGAGGGTGAATATGGTGGCGAGCACGCCAACCAGCGCCACGGAGGTCCCGAACACCACCCACTTTGTCTGCTGGCGCTCTACCGGCGAGGAGACGCGCGCGTAGCGGTAGACCTGCGCCACCAGGAAGCTGCCCCACACCATAAGGACGGCGGCACCGAAGAGCGGTGGTGGCCAGCTCTCCGGGCCATACGGCGTAAAGGTCCAGAGGCCGAAGAAGAAAACGCCGTAGAGGAGCGCCAGCCAGCGCGTCCAGCCTGGTACGAAGCGGCCGCTCGGGAAGAGATAGAAGAAGAGCATCCACGTTATATATCCGAGGTAGGTGAGCACGCTGCCCAGAATCGCTTGCAAGGGACCGTACATCCCGTCGGTCGAGCCCGGCGCCAGCACGAACAGCCCGTTGAGGGGCCCCCACACCACCAGCATCGTCGCAACGAGCAGCGCGATTGGATCGCCGGAGCGGCGCCAGAAGATGATGATGGCGATCATGGCGAAGACGGAGACGAAGATCGTGTCAAGTGCGACGTTGTAGAGGGCGTATGCGGTCGCGGAGAGCCCGAGCTCGGCGATGGCCTCTCCTACGTTCTCGGAGGGATGGGCGAGTTCGGCATAACGAGCAGGGACGCTGCTTGCGAACGCCCCCAGAAGCGTGATCGCCGCGATCGCCACCCATGCCACCCTGGCCGCAAGAAGCAAGAGCCTTCGTGGCGTTGCCTGTGTCGGGGCGCTCGCGCTCATACCGCTCGCTCTCTCATGCCCCGGTTGGCTTCAGCACGCGGGCGTAGCCACAGCGAGGCGTGTGCGGGCTGGACCGTCTCCCTGACCGCCGACACCAGGTCTTCGCTAAGGGCATCGAGATCTGTCTCGTTTCGGAGCTTCGCCGAGAAGCCTTCCAGCGCCTTTCGGGCGTCGTATTTCTTGCGGTAGAAGCGCCGGTCGATAAAGGATTGGATGCGACGTCTCAGCGGGTCGAACAGGGCCGCGATCACGAGGGTCGAGGCGACGACGGCAAGCTGTGGGAGCCTCTCCTGACCGGTGAGGCTGAGGAAGGCCCTTTGCAACAGAACGATGCCCCCGAAGTAGGTCCCTACTAGCGCCGCGCTCAGGACGAGGTAGACGATGGTGCGGTTGATCAGGACGTCCACGTCGAAGAGGTGCGAGCGCAACACGGCCACGCCGATGGACAACGGGAGGAGCAAGAAGGACAACGAGAAGCCTGCTTCGAGAAGCAGCAGCATGAGGGGCGTGTTGCCGTCTACGAGGGAGAGATCCACCGGCAGCCGCGTGGGGAAGGTTCCAGCGATGCCCAGGGTCGTGCCGAACACCACCCACCTTGTCTGCTGCCGTTGCGCTGGAGAAGAAACCCTGCGGTAACGATAGACCTGTGCCCAGACCAGGCTCGCTACGCCCCCCACGAACACCAGGTACGAGATCGTTTCCAGGGCGGACCCGCTTGCATACGATCCCGCAAAAGGGCTCATGAACAAATTAAGAGCAACGAACGCGACGGCGAGCCAGCGTGTCCAGCTTGGCACGAACCGTCCGCCGGGAAATAGGAAGAAGAACAGCGCGCTGCATACGTACCCCACCAACTCCACGCCACGGACCGGCAACCACCAGGCTGGCTGGGAGGAGACCAGGGAGATCGCGGCCGCGGGGTCGACCGTAACCGTCCCGAACGTCACCAGAAACAACGAGGTCAGCAGCGCCATCCGGTCATCGGAGCGGCGCCAGAAGATGAGCGCTCCAACCGCAAACCACACCAGCTGGAAGACTTTGTCAATGACGACGTTCGAGATCGCGTAGAAGCGCACCGACAACCCCGCATCCTGCAACGCCTGCAAGCCCTCTGGCGTGGCCTGGACGGGCGTGGTCTGGCCAATCACCGGCCCGGAACACACCCCGGGCGTGGCGGTGCAGACTTCAGAATAGTATTCGTAACTGCTCGGAACGCTGAAGACCATAATGGCAAGCACCGTAACTGCCACCACAATCCACACCGCGCGGGCCAGCAACAGCAGACGCCCACGGATGGTAGCGAGGTGTGACGAGGCGCGGGTGCTCATCCCACCGCGACCCCGAAAAACCCGGAAAGTCCTATCAGCCTCGTACCTTCGGAGACCGTATGCCGCGACCTCCCGCGGCACGCCGCGATCGTGCCCGGCCTGATCACCTCGTTATGGAGCATCGTCATCGCCCTGTTCGGATCACCCGTAACTCCTTCTGGAACTATTTCTAGCGGTCGGGCGTCTGCTAACCGTTACGGCGACCGTTACGGAAGCGGACCTCGGAGAAAGTTTCGGGCGGTCACCCCGGGCCGCCGAGTTCTCGCATGCGCCTCTCGCACAGCGCGATGTCGCGCCCGAGTTCCTCACGGAGTGACTCCGCGCGCCGGAGGTCCTCGCGGATTTTGAGCAACAGCTCCGAAGCCTCCTGCTCGCGCTCTCTCAGGTGCTCGGCAGCCGTCCCGAGCACCGTAACCCTGTCCGCCTCCTGGGCCCTATCCCTTGCAGCGAGTAGCTCCCGAATTGCAGCCAGCGAATAGCCGATGCTCTTCATCTGGAGGATGCGCTCCAGCCGCTCTATCTCCCGCCCCCCGTAGAGCCTGAACCCACCGGCAGAACGTTCCCCAGGCTCGACGAGGCCCAACTCCTCGTAGTACTTCACGGTGCGCGGGCTCACCCCCAGACGCTCCGCAACCTCACCCACCCTGATCAAACACCCCTCAGCGCTCACCAAGAAACCTCTCTTCCCGATAGACCAAGCTTAACCGATCCACTCCCCACGTGAACGACCTAACGATCAAACTATACGTGTACGTACAGGTATATTAAGATATGCGGGTTGATGGAGGGCGAGGCGGGCCCCTGGTTCTTTTCGAAGAGAGGAGTGATGAGGAGCTTTGCGATCTGCGGCTGAGGGCAATGAGGCAACCGGCGGTGGCCGGGATGGCGGCGAGGTAGAGGGTAGTTTGTGGCGGCAGCCCAGGTCGGTGTGGGCCGTGGGCTTCGCCTGTGTGGTGGCTTTCATGGGCCTGGGTCTGGTCGACCCCATATTGCCGGCGATCGCCCGGCAGCTCGACGCCACGCCGAGCCAGGTGGAGCTGGTCTTTACCAGCTACTTTCTCGTGACCGGGGTGGCGATGCTCATCACGGGCTTCGTCTCCAGCCGGGTCGGGCACAAGCGCACGCTGCTGGTGGGCCTGGCCATGATCGTGGTCTTCAGCGCGCTCGCGGGGTTGGCTGATGGCATCTCCGGCATCGTGGGTTTCAGGGCCGGATGGGGGCTTGGCAACGCGCTGTTTATCGCCACGGCGCTTGCCGTTATCGTCGAGGTCTCCCGGGCGGGGACCGAGAAAGCGGTGATCCTCTACGAGGCCGCGCTCGGGTTGGGAATCTCCGTCGGGCCGTTGCTCGGTGGGCTGCTCGGTGGCATCAGCTGGCGGGGGCCGTTCCTGGGCGTCGCCGTGCTCATGTCCATCGGGTTCTTCGCCATACTCGTCCTGCTCCCACCCATCCCCATGGCCGAGCACAGGAGCTCGATCCTGGAGCCCATCCGGGCGCTCGGCCATCCCGGACTCCTGACGCTGGGCCTGACGGCACTCTGCTATAACTTCGGCTTCTTCACCATGCTTGCCTATACTCCCTTCCCGCTTGGCCTCGACGCGCACGGGCTCGGGCTCGTGTTCTTCGGCTGGGGGGTCATGCTGGCGATCACCTCTGTTTTTCTGGCCCCGAGGATTCAGGCCCGCTTCGGAACGCTGCCCACGATGTACGCCATGCTCTCGCTCGTCGGGCTCGACCTCGCGCTCATGGGTGCCGGCGTCGACTCGCGGGTCGTGCTCGTGATCGCCGTCATCATCGGGGGGGCCTTTCTAGGCGTGAACAACACCTTGATCACCACCGCCGTCATGCAATCCTCGCCCGTCGACCGTCCGGTGGCCTCGGCCGCCTACAGCTTCATCCGGTTCGTGGGCGGCGCCGCCGCACCCTTCCTGGCGGGCAAACTGGCCGAATCTTTCGCACCTGGCCTCCCCTTCTACGTCGGGGCCGCGGCCGTGTTCGGCAGCATCGTCGTTCTCTTCTCCGGACGCGCGTACCTGAGCAAGGTGTAGACCAACCACCGTCAGATCCCTTCGGGCCACAAAGATACGACGTTTGCGTGATGTACCGTTGCGGGCGGGGCGTGTACGCTATCCCCTGCCAAGCGCGGAGGATGCTTGCTTTTGTAGGTAAAACATTACAATAATGGTTCAAGCGCATAGGGATTGGCATTGCGGGCCAGACGGGAGATGCATTGACGAAGAAGAGCGGTTCGGTGGGGTTCTCCATCGGCGAAGTTTCACAGGCGGTGGGGCTTGCGCCACAGACCCTCAGGCTATGGGAGAGAGAACGCCTGATCAAACCCCGCAGGACGGATCGGGGCTACAGGGTCTACACCGAACCCGACGTGAAACGCCTGCGCGAGATCAAACAGCTCAGGAAGGTCGAGGGGCTGAACTTCGCGGCGATCCGCAAGCAGCTCGGTGACGCTCCCGAGACGGCCAGCACGAACGGTTCGGCTTTCGGGGGTTCTTCGGAGGCTCCCGGAGAGCGGTTACGACGGCTCAGGATCAAGGCGCACAAGACGCTGAAGGAGGTTTCGGCTGCCACGGGGCTCTCGATCTCTTTTATCTCGGCGCTCGAGCGTGGGGGCTCCGGGGCCTCCGTCGCGTCGTTGCGCCTCCTGGCGGGCGCCTACGGGGTGAACATGCGCGAGGTGTTCGGCGCCGACCTGGAGGAGAACTCCCCGCTGGTGCGGGGCACCGAGAGGCCCGTGATGCAGTGGGACAACGGCGTACGCTTCGAGGAGATGGCGACGGGTGAGAAGGTGATGGATCCTTCTTTTATCCGGGTGCCTCCTGGTGCGGGTAGCGAGGGGTTCTACTCCCACAACGGCGAAGAGTTCATCTACGTGATCTCCGGCCGGCTCTTCGTCGAGCTCAAGGACCAGGGAAAGTTCGAGGTAAAGTCTGGCGACACGCTGTACTTCCCATCCACAACCCCGCACCGCTGGTGGTCCGAGGATGAGCCCGTCGAAGCCGTCTACGTGAACACCCCGCCGACCTTCTAGCGCCTATCCCCATGCAACAGGACGGACACCTCGACGCCCTGCTCTCTATCCCCGCGCTCTTCGGGGCCATGGTCTCGCCCGACGGCGAATGGGTCGCCTGGAGCTGGGCACGCCTCGGTCCCGCCGCCGACGTCTTTGCCGCGCCCACGGACGGCTCGCGGCCTCCCCTTCGCCTCACGCAGACCGCCGAGGGAGATACCGAGATCGTCTCCTGGGCTCCCGACGGCGAGTCCGTGCTCGTCTCGCAGGACAACGACGGTGACGAGCGGGCCCGCCTCTTCCGGATAAGGCTCGCGGAGCCGGGCAAGATGGAGCCGCTGACGCAGGCGAACCCGAATTACTTCACCAGGGGCGGCCAGTTGCACCCCAACGGGCGCTGGCTTGTCTACGCCGCAAACCTGGACGCAAGGAGCGGAGAGGAGACGGAGGCCGACAGGCTCTACAGGCACGACCTCGAAACAGGCGAGAGGAAGGTGCTCGCCGCACCAGCGAAGGGCAGCATCTCCGATCCGGAGTTGAACCGCGCTGGCACCCACGTGCTGTACTCGCGCAACGATCTGGACCCCGCCGGACAGCAAACCTGGCTGGTCGACATAGAGGGCCACACGGACCGGGAGATCCTGAACTTCGGCCCCACGGTCAAGGTCTCTGCGTGCTGGCTGCACGATGGCCGCAGGGTCCTCTTCGTGGTAGAGGCAGAATCCCACCGCAAGCTGGGCGTGTGGGACGAAGGGTCCGTGCGCCTGCTCGTGGACGACCCTGACCGCGGCATCGAGGATGCTTTCGTGCCCCCGAACGGAGGACCGGCGGTGGTGGTCGGCGTCGAGCAGGCAAGAACGAGAGCGTTCTTGCTCGACGTGGAAGCAGGCACCGAGTCCCCGCTGGAGCACACCGGCGGCAACCTCGTGCCGCTGGCCCCGGTCGACGACGAACGCTGGGTCTGCACCTACTACGATGCTCGTCATCCCGTCGATCTGGCGCTCTTCGGGCCGTCCGATGCCGAACCATCCAGCATCACGGACCTCCCCAGACGCATGCCCCCTGACCTGCCGCGGCTCGTCGCGGCCGAGGATTTCCGCTGGCGGTCCGCAGATGGGCTAGAGGTACAGGGTTGGCTCTACAGGGCGGTGGACGAGAGCGTGGGGACCGTGGTCCTCGTCCACGGTGGCCCGACCAGCCACGCCGAAGACCGGTTCAACGCCCAGATCCAGTACCTGGTCTCGCGCGGCTTCGATGTGCTCGCGCCGAACTACAGGGGAAGCACCGGGTTCGGACTACCCTTCCAGGAATCCATCAAGGAGGACGGCTGGGGCGGCCGCGAGCAGGAAGACATCAGGTGCGGGATCGAGGCCCTTATAGACGCCGGCATCTCACGTCCCGGCCGCGTCGGCGTGACGGGCACCTCATACGGCGGCTACTCGGCGTGGTGGGCGATCACGCACTTCAGCCCCCAGGTGGTCGCCGCCGCGGCCCCGATCTGCGGCATGACCGACCTCGTGGTCGACTACAACGCTACCCGCCCCGACCTGCGCCCCTACAGCGAAGAGATGATGGGCGGCACCCCCGACAGCGTCCCCAAGGTCTACCGCGAAAGATCCCCCATAGAGGCCGTCCATAATATCCACGGCGAACTACTGATCGTTCAGGGCCTCAAGGACCCGAACGTCACCCCGGATAACGTCGAAGCCGTGACGGTAGTACTGCACCGCGAGAACATCCCCTACGAACTCCTCACCTTCGAAGACGAGGGCCACGGCATAGCCAGACCGGAAAACCTCCATATCCTCTACCCCCACATCGCGGATTTCTTCCTGAGGGCTTTCGACAAGACCCCCACACCGGAATAA
>DASUPX010000368.1:0-5084 GCA_036280905.1 Rubrobacter sp.
CGCAAGCCTGGTGGCGACGGGGATAGTGGCCGTGCTCTTCCAGCCCCTGCGAGATCGTTTGCAACGGGCGGCCAACCGCATGGTGTACGGTGATCGGGACGAGCCCTATGCCGTGCTCTCGAGGCTCGGGCAACGTCTCGAGGCGACGCTCGCCCCGGGCTCTGTGTTGCCGACCATAGTCGAGACGGTCGTCGAGGGGATGAAGGTTCCGCACGCGGAGATCTTTATCGTGCGTGATGGCAGCTTCGAGAGCGCCGCCCGATGCGGCGTTCCCACAGGCGATCCGCTCGTGCTGCTCCTCTCGTACCAGAACGAGACCGTGGGGCGCATCGAGGTCTCGCCCCGCGCGAGGGACGAGCCGTTCGCGCCGGCGGACCTGCGTCTCTTGCAAGACCTGGCCAGACAGGCCGGCGTGGCCGTCCACGCCGTCCGTCTAACGGATGACCTGCAAAGGTCCAGGGAAAGGATGGTTATCGCCCGCGAAGAAGAACGGTTGCGACTCAGGCGCGACCTGCACGATGGCGTGGGCCCGCAACTCGCCGCGCTCACGCTAAAGATCGAGACGGCTCGCAACAAGCTGATCGACGAACCAGGGGCCGACGTCTTGCTCTCCGACCTGGCCGAGCGCGCCCGCGATGCCGTTGCCGACGTACGGCGCTCGGTCCACGCCCTGAGGCCGCCCGCGCTCGACGAACTCGGCCTCGTTCCGGCCCTGCGCGAGACCGCGGCCCAGCACAGCCAGAACGGCCTGAGCATCTTCGTCGAGGTGCCGGGAGATCTCGCCCCGTTGTCGGCCGCCGTAGAGGTGGCCGCGTACCGCATCGCGCAGGAGGCCATTACCAACGTGGTACGGCACGCCAACGCGCGCAACTGCGAAGTACGCTTCGACCTCGACGAGGCATCTCGTTCGCTGACACTGGAGGTAACGGACGACGGGAGGGGGATCGGAAAGCACCGCGGACTCGGTGTGGGACTATATTCCATGCGCGAGCGGGCTGAGGAACTAGGTGGCTCATGCATCATCGAAGATATGCCCTCGGGTGGAACCCGCGTCAATGCCAGGCTCCCCCTATCGGATGGAGCATTGCGCTCCGAGAATCATCCAACGACCTGGTATCAGGAGAGGGGAGCGGATCGTTGACGCCGGAACGGCCGAAGATTCGGGTTCTTATCACCGACGACCACCCACTTTTTCGTGACGGTATGCACGGGCTCCTCGACTCGGTCGAGGGGACCGAGGTGGTGGGCGAGGCCGACAATGGAGAGGCGGCCGTCGAGCTTGCCGGGACGCTCCAACCCGACGTGATCCTGATGGACGTCAAGATGCCAGGGATGAGCGGTATCGAGGCGACGCGGGAGATCCTGGAGAGGAACCCTCAGGTCGGGATCCTGGTCGTGACGATGCTCGAGGACGACGACTCGGTTTTCGCCGCGATGCGGGCCGGGGCACGGGGATACCTGCTGAAGGGAGCCCATCAGGAGGAGGTTCTGCGCGCTATCAGGGCTGTAGCAAACGGTGAGGCGATCTTCGGTCCGGGAATCGCCAGGAGGGTGATGGGTCTGTTCTCCTCCGCGAAACCACAAGCTCCTCGCGCTTTCCCCGAGTTGACCGACCGTGAGCAAGAGATACTCAGGCTCATAGCAGACGGTCGGGGTAACGCGGAGATCTCATCCGATCTCTTCCTGAGCCTGAAGACGGTACAGAACCACGTCTCCAATATCTTCAGAAAGCTACAGGTGGCCGACAGGGCCCAGGCTGTTATCCGCGCCCGAGAGGCGGGACTCGGCGGCGGCCCGTAGCGTGTCATAGAATCCCACGCATGGTTCGTATACTTTTCGTCTGTACGGGGAACATCTGCCGTAGCCCTATGGCCCAGGGTATCTTCGAGGACGTCGCGCTGCGCGAGGGCCTGGCCGACGAGATAAGCGTGGACTCCGCCGGCACCCACGGCTTCTACACAGCTGGGGAGCCGCCAGACCCAAGGGCGCAAGAGAGCTTGCTCTCCCGTGGTATAGACATCTCGGCCCAGAGGGCGCGCCTGCTCTGCCCCGAAGATTGCGGGGAGTTCGACTACATTCTGACCATGGACGAGGCGAACTACCGCGCAACCTCGGCGTTGTGCGGAGGAAATCCCATCGTGAGACGCTTTCTCGATTACGCACCGGGCGCCGCAACCGAGGTTCGGGATCCCTATCTCGGCGGTGCCCAGGGGTTCCAGTACGCCCTCGAGCTTATCGAAGGAGCCTCCGAGGGGCTGCTGCGGGAGATCCAGGCCAGACGTCCAGGTGGCTGAGAGGATCATCGCCTCCGGTGTCGAGGCCGCCCTGGGCGAGCGCCTGCGCAGCGTCCGCCCGCTGGGCGGTGGTTGCATCGGCGAGGTCTACAGGGTCGAGCTCGGGGACGGCACGCCGCTCGTCGCCAAGGTCGACGCTTCCGGCGAGGCGCACCTGGAGCGCGAGGCGTACATGCTTCGCTACCTGCGAGAGAAGAGCGAGCTTCCGGTCCCGGAGGTCTACCATGGCACCGAAACACTGCTGCTTATGGAGTTCGTAGAAGGAAGTAGCCTCTTCTCGACAGAAGCCGAGCGGCACGCCGCCGAGCTTCTCGCAGCGCTGCACGAAACAACTGCCGACGCCTATGGCCACGAGCGAAACACCCTCATCGGCAGCCTCGACCAGCCCAACCCACGGACCGGAGACTGGGTCGAGTTCTTCCGGGATCAGAGGCTCCTGTACATTACGCGGGTTGCATATGAGGCGGGCAGGCTTCCTGGTGGGGAGGTGCGCAGGCTGCAGCGGTTGTCCGAGAGGCTCGACGAGATTATCGACGTGCCCAACCCCCCGGCCCTCATCCATGGCGACGTCTGGAGCGCCAACGTGCTGGCCAGGGATGACCGAATAGCCGCGTTTCTAGATCCAGCGCTGTACTACGCGGACCCCGAGATGGAGCTATCCTTTATCAGCCTCTTCGACTCCTTTGGCGCAGCGTTCTTCGAGCGCTACGAGGAGATAAGGGGCATAGACGAACGTTTCTACGGAGCGCGCCGCGACCTGTATAGCCTGTACCCGTTGCTTGTCCACGTGTACTACTTCGGCGGCGGATACCTGCAATCGGTCAGGAATACCCTGGACCGTTTCGGGGTGTAGTCAAAGGTCAGGTCGCTGCGGCGCATGACAACGATCCCGTGCATGTGGTCGGGCACTATCATGAAGGCGTCCAACGCAAACACCCCAGGACGCGAGCAATCGTATCCCCCGGATCGAACACTGCGTCGGCCCATCGCTCCGGACGCGAGCCTTACGAGACTTTCTCTGCGGCCCATACCTTGTTATCGGTATGTCCCTGGCAACCTCGAGATGAGGGCCTTCTATCTCTTGCGGGCCACGTACAGAGTTGTCAGGTAACCCTTCGTGATGCTGCCGTCGAACCGCTGGTCTATAACGCTGGCGATTCCTCGGAAGAGACGGTCGTGGGTGTGCTTGCCGAGGCTTCTGTGACCGGAGTAGGTGTTCAGCACGCTCAGATAGCCTGAGGTGTCGTAGGTTTCGTCCCAGCGGTAGGTTCTGGTCGCCGTTACCTCGAACCGGCCAGACCTCTCGATCTCGGGGGTTCTGCTTGGAACGTCTTCTGGTCGGGGAGGTCCCTTGTGGTCTTCGGGGCCGACGATCTCGGGGGTCTCTCGAGCGTAGACCTTCTGCACCTCTTGGAAGATGCCACCATCGGCCTCCGTGTGCACGTGCACGCTCCAGAACAGGGCGAGGGAACCCGCCTCTCCAAGCGCATCGGCGACTCTGGGATAGGCGACCTCGTGATCCAGCCAGTGAAAGGCGGTGGCTGATATGGCCAGGTCGAAGGACGCTCCTTGCGGCTGCCACTCCTCGAAAGGACCCACGTGTACTTCGGCCCGCGGGTACGCATCGAGGTTTCGGCGCGAGACCGCGGCCAGGTTCTCCCCGAGCTCGACGCAGAGTATCCGGTAGCCGCGTCGCGCGAGGGGCACCGTGGCCTGGCCGGTGCCGCAACCGATCTCGAGAATCCTGCCCCCCTCCGGTATGCCGGAGAGCGAGACCACATCTTGGAAGAGCTCTTCCGGGTAGCCGGGCCTCGCCTCATCGTAGAGCAATGCCGCCTCGTCGAAGACGGCCCGGAGCTTCGTCCTCTCCTCTGCCATGAGCGCGGTCTAGCGCACCCCCTTCGGGGTCGCCTGGGATCCCGTAACGAGTACAACGGCGTCCTCCGCGACCGCGACGCCTGCGTCTGGGAGTCCGGAAGCGGAGACCACGAGCGAGCGCAGGCTCTCGCCCGCGAACGCCGCGGCGACGGCGGCAGAGGAGCCGAGGATGGCGCCGGTCGTGGCGCGACCTCCCTTCGAGAGGAACACGGCCGCCCCCACCAGGCCGCCCGAGACCGCGCGTCCGAGGAGGGGCGACCAGCCCGTGCGGCTCGGCGTCACCGACAGCTGGTCCCCGACCATCTCCCCGAGCTGGGCCAGGGTGAGCGCCTTGGATAGGAGTGGACGGCCCAGGAAGGCGAGACGAGTGCCTTCGAGGTCCATGTCGCCGCGGCTCGCCGCGCGGCCGACGAAGGCCGGTCCCGACGCGGATCGCAGGCCCGAGATCGCGCCCAGGGCCAGGGCTTTTCCGACGCTCATGCCAGCGCGCTCCACACCTCGAGCTTGGTTCTGATGTGGCGTATGATCTCATTCGTAAACTCGTCCGTGCCGGCGGAGCCCCCGAGGTCTGCGGTCTTGACGCCGTCGAGGATGGTCTCGAAGGTCGCCTCGTAGATGGCCCGCGAGACGCGGCTGGCGTCCTCTTCGTGGAAGAAGGTTAGAAGGGCAGCCCCGGCCAGGATCATGGCCATAGGGTTGGCGACGTTTTTTCCTTGGAGGCTGGGCGCCGTGCCGTGCGGGGCCTCGGCCATGACCGTCTCGGGGTTCTCTTCCTCATCCAGCGAGATCAGGAGCGACTCCGCCCCGGCGATGGAGCCGAACATCTGCATGACCAGGTCAGAGATGCAGTCGCCGTCGCGGTTGAGCGTGGGTATGACGAGCGGCTCGCCGTAGGTAGTGAGCAGCAGCGCG
>DASUPX010000369.1:0-11222 GCA_036280905.1 Rubrobacter sp.
GGGGGCGAAGCCGGTCGAGGCGTGGACGTTGTGGTACCAGTGTTCGGCCCAGATGCCGTCCTCGGGCTTTGGGCCGGCAGGCCAGGAGAGCATGGCGTCATCGAAGGGTATGCCGAGCGCGGCGCAGGCCCGCTGCAGTACCCCTGGTGGGTCGAGGAGCAGGTCGCGGGCGTCGATGACGAGGGGTATCTCGTCGCGAGCCAGGATGGAGTCTAGGATGACGTCCTGCTCGCGCAGGCCCGTGTCGCGCAGGGTAGGGGCGTTGAGTTGCCTGGCAAGCGAGGGTAGCATCTCGGTTGGGTCCCGGATCAGGAGCACGTTGGTGATGTGGTCGAGGAAGGACGGGTCGAGGCCGGGGAGGTGGTGGGCCATATTCTTGAAGAAGTGAATGGGGCGTTCGCACGGGCCGAGGATCATCTCCCGCACCACCCTCTCGCCGTCCCCGTCCATGGTCTTCAGGACCTCGGTGGCGCCCGGATGCACCGCGTCCGAGGTGCTCAGGTAGTGTCCGTAGAGGGGCTCGTCGACCACCACGGTATCCGGCCTCTGCCGGAAGGAGTACATGAGCGCCGTCGAGACGTTGCGCGGGCCCGACCAGACCGAAAGCCTGAGGCAGTCAGGCATCCTGTCCTCTCGTCGCCTCGGCGATTGCCTCCGCGTAGTGGTCCGTCAGGCGGGCGGTCGTTTCGCCGCGCGTGCCCTGCCCGATCCTGCGCCCGTCCACCTCGATAACCGGCGTGAGGCCGCCGAAGGTGCCGGTTACGAAAGCCTCGTCCGCGCCGTACACGTCGGTCAGGGAGAAGGGCCGCTCCGAGACGGGTATGTTCTCTGCCCGGCAGAGGGCTATGATCATGCGCCGCGTTATGCCGTTCAGGGAGTAGTGGCCGGTCGAGGTCCACACCTCCCCGCGCCGCACGATGAAGAAGTTGGTGGCGTTGCAGGTGGCGACAGCCCCCGTGGGGTCGAGCATCAGGGCCTCGTCGGCGCCGGCCTGTAGGGCCTGAACCAGGGCCACGACCTCGTGCAGCTTGCTGTGGCAATTGAGCCTCTGGTCGAGCGTGTCTGGCGGCGGGCGGCGTACGGTCGAGGTAAAGAGCCTGACGCCCTGATCCCTCACCCCCGGGTCGGCCACCTTGTGCTCGGCGATGATGACGACGTTTGGGCCACCCACCACGAGGCGCGGGTCCTGCGATGGGGTCTTCTTGTCCCCGCGGGTAACCATCAGGCGCACGTGCACGCCTGAGGAGCCTTCCATGCCGTTGCGGCGGATGGTCTCGCGGAGGGCAGATGTGATCTCCGCGCGCGTCATGCCGATGTCGAGGTGTATGGCTTTCGCGCCCTCGAAGAGCCGGTCTAGATGCAACCCCAGAAAGGCGAACTCGCCGTCGTGCAGGCGAAGGCCCTCCCACACCCCGTCCCCCACCAGGAAACCAGAGTCGAAGACGGATATCTTCGCGTCCTCCCGCCTGAAGAAATCGCCGTTTATGTAAACGAAGATGCCCTCGTTGCGTTCGTCCGGCAGGGCCTCATGCGTTCCCCTGGCCAACCGTTCCCCCCTCCCACTCGTCGCGCATCACGGCCATGATCACGTTGTCCACGTAACGCCCGGCAAGCCAGACGTGCTCTCGCATGCGGCCCTCCTCCACGAACCCGCAGGCCCTGTAGGCCCGGATGGCCCGCTCGTTCGAGGCGTGGGTCTCGAGCCACACGCGCCTGAGGTTCCTGATCCTGAACGCGTAATCGAGGAGCAACTTCACGGCCTCGCGTCCGTAACCACGCCCCCAGTGGTCTTTCTCGCCGATGCTGATGCCAAGCTCACAGTGGCGGGCCGCCACATCGAGGTTGAAGAGGCCGCAGTGCCCGATGGCCCTCCCGTCGACCTCTATCATGAAGTCGGTCTTGTCGCGGCGGGCCTCACGCTCCTCCCTCTCGAACCTGGCCCGCTGCCTCTCGAAAGATAGGGGCAGCGGTGGATCGCCACCCCCGGCTAGCTCGACCCCCAGATCGTTCCAGAAGCGCCAGAGGACCTCCTGATCCTCCATCTCCACGGCCCGCAGCGTAACTCGTTCTCCCCTGAGCATCAGGCCCCCGATCCTACGGGGTGGCGCATCCACACGTTTGGCTCCGTGTAGACGCCGAGGTCTCGCTCCAGGTCCATCTCGACCGGCTGCAGCGCCCCCTCTACCACGTAGGGCCCGGTCTCGGGAAAACGCATGCCCGTCCACCCCTCCCACTCGGAGACCGTCCCCGCGATGACCATGGACTCCAGGGCGACCGCGACGAACCGCGCGCCGAGCCTGTAATGTACCCGAAGCCACGGGTCGAAGGGCAGCCCGTCATCCCTCCTCCACCCGGCGTATCGCTCCATCGGCGTGAGCGGGTACCGCTCTTTCCACGTGGGACGGACCGGTGCTATCAAGGCGCCAAGCCCGCGTGCCGCCGCGATGGTCTTCATGGCCCTGAGCACCACGCTGCTGAGCCCACGCCCCCGGTGCGCCGGCGGTACGACCGCCAGAAGCGCGGATACCACCGTCGGGGCGCCTCCCGACCCCCCGCCTACTCCACGCTCCAGCACCCCATCCAACCCCGCCGGCAAGCCATCCCGCGTCCCGTCCCAGAAAACAGGAAGGCTATGCCCCGCGGCGAGAACCTCCCCCGCCCCATCACAGACCACGACCTGATACCCCGCAAACTCGGTATACAGCGATGGCCAGTACCGCCCCACAACCGCATCGTGATACATAAACTCCGCAAAAGCCCTCGGCAAAGACCTCACCGCAGCTTCCAGCTCCGGCCGTTGGGCCAGAGTGAAAACCTCAATGCCTTCAGCCACCCTCACGTCCACAAGGTCCAAATAGCTGACAGCTGATAGCTAACAGCTACAAAAACGCCGGAACCAGCTCGCCCTTGATCAGGTCGGCATCATTCTCTCGTTCGCGCACCACGGCCCATCTATCCCCCCTCACCATGACCTCGGCTGGCCTGGGACGGGAGTTGTAGTTGGAGGCCATGGAGAAACCGTAGGCGCCGGCGTCCTTCACGACGAGCACCTCGCCCTCGGCTGCGTCGGGCAGCTCGCGGTCGCGGGCCAGGTAGTCGCCTGACTCGCACACGGGGCCGACGAGGTCGGCGTTCGCCACGGAGCCGTTCTCCTCGACGGGGAGAACCTCGTGGTGGGCGTCGTAGAGGCTCGGGCGAAGGAGGTCGTTCATGCCAGCGTCGGCCACGATAAAGCTCTTCTCGCCGCTCTTCTTGCGGTAGATGACCCTGGTCAGGAGAACGCCAGCGGCGCCCGCGATATAGCGGCCCATCTCGCACAGGATCTTCGTGCCCGTCGACTCCAGCGTGGGGCGTATGGCGTCTACCAGCTCCCTCGGGGACGGGGTCTCCTCGTCCTTGTAGGGGATGCCAAGGCCGCCGCCGATGTTGAAGTACTGGATATCGAAGCCGCGGGTCTTCAGCTCGTCTACCAGGCTAGCGGAACGCTCCACCGACTCCCTGAAGGGGGTGAGCTTGGTGATCTGGGACCCTATATGCTGGTGGACCCCGATAAGCTCCACGCACCGGTAGCCCTCAACCCTCTCGGCAAGCGCGAGCGCCTCGTCCACGGGGATGCCGAACTTGTCGCGGCTCCTGCCCGTGGTGATGTGCTCGTGGGTCTCGGCGTCCACGTTCGGGTTGACGCGTAGCGCCACGCGGGCCCGCTTGCCGAACCTGGAGCAGATGCGGTCCAGGAGATCCAGCTCCGACGCGGACTCCACGTTGAAGAGGAGTATGCGCTCCCCGAGGCCGGCCATTAGCTCCCGCTCCGTCTTCCCAACGCCGGCAAAAACGACCTTCTTGGGATCGAACCCGGCCCGCATGGTCCTGTAGAGCTCGCCCCCCGAGACGATGTCGGCGCCGGCCCCGAACGAGGCGAGGGCCCGCAACACCGCCAGGTTGCCGTTTGCCTTTACCGCGAAGCAGACGAGATGGTCGAGCCCCGAGAACGCCTCGTCGAGCTCTTCGTAAGCCCTCTGAAGTGCGGTGTGGCTGTAGACGTAGGTGGGGGTCCCAGCCCCAGCGGCTATCTCGGAGAGCGGCACGTCCTCGCAGCGGAGTCCGCCCCCCTCGTAATGAAAGTCGTCCAAAACGTACCTCCTCGCGTAGCCGGGGCGTGCTATATTTTCGGCTCTGCCCGACGAGCCGTAGGGAGAATATACTCCGTGCCGAACCCCCGCGCGACACCCCGGGCCAATGAGATCACTACCACCAGCCCCGCCCCTCCCCTGCTCCTGAACCCGATCCTCTCACACCAGGGTGCTTACCCGCTTCTGCGCCTCGACGAACGCCGCAAGGCGCTGGAGGATTCCGGCGCGGAGCTCTTCGACTTCGGCACCGGCGACCCGAGGGAGCCAACGGACGAGAGGATCCGCCAGGCCCTCATGGAGGGCGTCCCGGCGTCGAGCCGGTACCCTGCCTCATCCGGCAAGCGGGAGCTGCGCGAGGCGTTCTGCGGCTGGATGGAACGCCGCCACGGCGTCACGCTCGACCCGGAGCGCGAGGTCCTGCCGGCCACCGGCTCGAAAGAGGCCATCTTCCACGCCCCCCTCGCCTTCCTCCACCACACCCACGAGCAGCGCGGCGTCGCCTACGGGACGCCAGGCTACCCCGTCTACGAACGTGGAACGCTGTTCGCGGGCGGCGAGGCCCGGCCCGTAGAGCTGAAGGGCGAGAACGGGTTCCTGCTCCCGCCCGAGGCCGTGGACCCGGGGGAGACCCGGATACTCTGGATCAACTACCCCCACAACCCAACGGGCGCGACGGCCACCTACGAGTACCTGGAAAGGGTTGCCGAATTCTGCCGCGAGCACGACCTGCTCCTGTTCTCCGACGAGTGCTACAACGACGTCTACTCCGGGGAGCCGCCGCCCTCCATCCTGGAGGTGAGCAGGGAGCGCACGCTGGCCTTCTGCTCCCTCTCCAAGCGTAGCGGTATGACGGGCTACCGCTCCGCCATGATGGCGGGAGACCCAGAGCTCATCTCGGCCCTCGCCAAGCTCCGCCCCTCCGTCGGCGTCGCCACCCAGTCCTTCGTGCAGGACGCCGCGACCGCGGCCTGGTCAGACGATACCCACGTACAGAAGCGAAGGCGTATCTTCGGCCAGAAACGCGCCCTGTTCACCGCCTTCTTCGACCGGGCCGGCCTCGAGTACCTGCAGACCGACGCGAGCTTCTACCTCTGGGTCGTGGTACCTGGCGGCGACGACGAGGCCTACGCCCTGCGCCTCATGGAGGAGGGCATAGTAGTGGCCCCGGGCAGCTCGTTCGGGGCAGGCGGCGAAGGCTACGTGCGGGTCGCCCTGGTCCCCGACCAGGAGCAATGCCGGCGTGCGATAGACCGGTGGGAAGCCGCGCCAGGCTAGAGCATGCCTTGTATGACAGGTTGCGCCTGGCTTCCGAAGAGCCTTCAGCTATCAGCTGTCAGCTTCTGGCCGGGATTGTCCAGCACGTGATCCTCGTTACCCGCGTCCCGATCGAATGCTACGTCCGCGCAACAAGCATGACGTTTGTACATGAAAAGTCTTGCAGGGGAGCTTGCTGGGGTTCGCTTCGGTACGATGTTCGAAGCAGGCTAGGAAGGGAGGAGCATGGCCGACCGCACGGATGATCGCTCTGGGGACGACGAAGGCCGGCACTACGAGGCAACGGACGGGCAATACGAGGATGAGGAGTTCGATGCCGAAGAGGCCGAGCGGCGCATTACGCAATTCGTGATGTCCGCGGACGAGCTTCCCGGTCCCTCTGTTGGGGAGCTCGCGGAGCAGGTCGCGGGGTTGATGAGGGCGGCGTGGTCCGAGCTGGAGGGGATAGTGGACGGCAAGCCCCACAACAAGGTGCTGGCCGCGCAGCTCTCGTTGGGCCAGCGCGCCCGCGCCTTGCCGCCCGACGACCCGGAACAGTGGCGGCTACACGCGGCCACCATGCTGTTGAGTGGGATGGTGATCCGGAGCGTCGAAAGCTGAGCAACTGCGACACGGGTGCGAAAGGGCGCTCTCGATAGTGTAAATTTTCGCGATGGGGATCGGGATCTCTAGAGGCCGCTTTCTGCGGGCGCTGGGCGGTGGCGCCTTGCTCGCGCTGGCCGGCTGCGGGCCTTCGGGGCAGGAAACCGGGCTCGGGCCTTTGCATACCCCGAAGGCCAGTCCTTTGCGCGCCTCGAAGGTCTGGCCGCTGCCCGGCATCTCGCCGGTGCAGCCCGAGGGCGTCTGGGAGTTCCGTTCTCGCCCCGACCTCAGCCCCGCCGCGGCAGAGATAACCGGGGAAGGTTCGGGCACTGCCCCTGGCTACGTCTTTCTTGCATTGAAGGAGGGTGTCGGGGAGCATGGGCCCATGATCCTCGACGGCCGCGGCCGACCCGTGTGGTTCGAGAAGTACACCGCAGCCAGGGACTTCAAGATGCAGCGCTATAGAGGCAGGCCAGTGCTCACCTGGTGGGAGGGGGCCGTGGTGTCCGGTCACGGCGTCGGGGATTACGTCATCTTCGACGACTCTTACCGGGAGATCTCTCGGGTCCGGCCGGGCAACGGGTTCGACGGGGACCTGCACGAGTTCTTTATTACCCCGCAGGACACCGCCCTTCTTACAGCCTACGAGGCGGTGCCGGCGGATCTCTCCGCCGCCGGCGTCGCGGAGGACGGTGTGGCGTGGGATGGGATCGTCCAGGAACTCGACATCGAAACCGGCGAGGTCCTCTTCGAGTGGCACAGCCTCGACCACGTCGACGTCCAGGAATCCTACGTCAACCCGCCCGAGGACCTGACGTTCGTCTTCGATTACTTCCACGTCAACTCCATAGACGTGGACCACGACGACAACCTCCTCATCTCAGCCCGAAACACCTCGGCCATCTACAAGATAGACCGCGAAAGCGGCGAGGTGATCTGGCGCCTCGGCGGCAAGAAGAGCGACTTCGAGATGGGGAAGGGTACCCGCACCTTCTGGCAGCATGACGCCCGCCGCCACGAGGACGGCACTATCTCCATCTTCGATAACGGAGCGCACCCTCGGGTCCACCTCCAGTCGCGCGGGATCGTTGTGGACCTGGACGAGGATTCGATGGAGGCAACGATGGTGCGGGAGTACACCCGCCCCGACGGGCTTGTCTCGACCTCGCAGGGCAACATGCAGGTGCTACCAAACGGCAACGTGGTGGTAGGGTGGGGAAGTGAGCCCGCGGTCTCTGAGTTCTCCCGCGACGGCGAGCTCCTCTTCGACGCCAGCTTCCCGACAGGATGCGAGTCTTACCGGGCTTTCCGCCTCCCGTGGAAGGGCCGTCCCACCGACACCCCAGCCCTGGCCATCGGGCGGAGCTCCCACGACAGGGTTACCCTCCACGCAAGCTGGAACGGCGCCACGGAGGTAGAGAGCTGGGAGGTGCTCTCCGGCCCGCACCCCGACCGGCTTGAACCCCTCGGGGCTGTCCCCCGCGACGGCTTCGAGACCGTCATGCTCGCCCAGACCAGGGACCCATACCTCGCCGTCCGCGCCACGGATGATTCCGGACAGATTCTTGGCACTAGCGTGCCAAGAGCACGCTCCGGCTAACGCCTTCGCTTCGCCGCACGCTTCGGCTTCGCCTGCGCTTGTCAGCACGCTCGGCTCCGCCTCGCTTGTCAGCAACGCTACGGCTTCGCCTCGCTTTCGGCCAGTTGTCTCGCTTCGTCACGGGAAGCTACGCATGAGACCTCCCTTCGCAGCGGTACACTGTGTGCGGAGAAGTTGGGCCACAGCCCTATTAGCTGAAAGCGAGCCTGGCGGTGCCAGGCGAAGCGTGCTGACAAGCTGGCGTAGCGCAGCGAAGCCTGCGTGCTGACAAGCGACCGAAGGGAGCGTGCTGACAAGCGGAGGCGTTAGCCGGAGCGTGCTCTACCCCTTCGTGAGACTCTCCCGGGAGGAGTGGGCGCGGCTGCCGGTGGATGATGCTTTCTCGTTGTCCGACGAGGAGGTGAGGGACATCGAGCCTCATCTCTCGCCGGAGGAGGCGAGGTCTGTCTACCTGCCTGTTTCGCGGTTGCTGTATCTTCATTACGGCGCGGCCCGTGGGCTCTACCGGGCGGCTCGCGGGTTTCTGGCCGGGGAGGAGCGGGAGGTTCCTTTCGTGGTTGGCGTGGCGGGCAGCGTCGCCGCGGGCAAGAGCACGGTCGCCGGGGTGCTGCGGGCCCTGATCTCACGCTGGCCCGGAGTCCCGACGGTCGGGCTGGTTAGCACCGACGGTTTCATCTTTCCGAACAGCGTGCTGCAGGAACGGGACCTGATGGAGCGCAAGGGTTTCCCCGAGAGCTACGATCTGCCGCTGCTCCTGGAGTTTCTCGCCGCCGTCAAATCAGGCACCAGCGGGACGAGCGTCCCGATCCACTCGCACCTCACCTACGACATCCTGCCAGACGAGAGGCAGCCCGTGGGGCAGCCCGACGTGCTCGTTGTGGAGGGGCTCAACATGCTTGAGGCCGGCCTGCCCGAGCCGGCGGGCGGGCATATGGTCTTCGTCTCCGACTACGTGGATTTCTCCATCTACGTCGACGCCAGGGAGGAGCACATCAAGAAGTGGTACCTGGAACGCTTCCTGCGCCTGCGGGAGGAGGCGATAGATGACCACACCGCCTACTTCCACCGCTTCGCGGAGCTCACCCTCGAGGAGGCAACCGACCTCGCCATGCGCGTGTGGGACGAGATCGACCACCCCAACCTCAAACAGAATATCGAGCCGACCAGGGACCGGGCGCGCCTGATCCTCGAAAAGGGAGAGGACCACGCGGTGCAGAGGGTCCGGCTGAGGAAGATCTGACAGCAGATGCCCTCGAAACCGGCCAGACGTGCGGGACGCTCGAGTCCTCGACCAGACAAAGAGCCGAAAGCCATTCATCGCGGCGAGGGCATACAGAGCGTGCGGGAAGGGCGATGCCGAGACACCGCCCCTCCCCTGTAGCTACGGGCGCTGAGAGCTGCCTTACCGGACCGGCCGCCAGTCGGGAGCCACGTCGTCGCCCCGGAGGTTGGTCAGTTGCCTGACATCGGTTCCGTCGGCATCCATTATGTAGAGGTCGTAGTCGCCGTCGCGGTTGCTCGAGAAGACGATCCTGCCCCCACCGGGCGCGTAGGCGGGATCCGCGTCGAAATCCGTCCCGATTCCGGTTAGCGGCTCCTCGTCCGTCCCGTCGGCATCTGCCGTGTAGATAGCCGAGTCCCCACCATCGGGAGAACGATGGAAGGTCATCTTCCCTCCGTCGGGGGACCAGTTGGGGGCGTAACCCGTGGTGACGTACTTTCGACCGGTGCCGTCGGTCCTCACCGTTTCGATGCTGTATTCCTCGTCGACCCCCGAGAAGAAAGCTATCCTGGTGCCGTCGGGAGACCAGGCGGGCTGCCCCCCGGAGCGGTACTCGAAGCTGGGTATGTCGACGATCCGGGTCAGGCCGTTTCCGTCGACCCCGATCTTGTAGATATCGTTGTTGGAGTCGTAGCCCTCGGGGAGCGGGCCGTTCCTGACGAAGGCGATGCTGCGACCGTTGGGCGAGAAGGCGGGGTCGAGATCGTTGGCCTTCGCCGCACCGCGTATCTCGCGCTCCCTGGTGATGCGAGTCTTGTCGGAACCGTCTCCCTTCATGACGAACAGGTCTGCGCTGTAGGAGCTCCTTCTGCCGCCGCCGGAGTAGACTATCTTCTTGCCGTCCGCCGACCACGCGGGTCGCGTATCCTCCGTGTCGTTGCTGGTTAGGCGCTTCAGGTTATTGCCCTCGAAGTTTATGGAGTAGATCTCCGAGTCTTGTGGGCCCCGATAGCCGTCGGGATCCCTCTCGAAGACTATGCTGCCGTTCGTGCCGGGGAACGCCGCCTGGACCGGTTGCAGGGACGTTAGCAGTAACAGGACGCTCGCGGCCACGGCGACGGCCGACGCGGCGGCGAGAAGCCTGAGGCGGTTGATCTTTGCCATCTGGACACTTCCTCCTCTTTTGTGGTTGTTCTGGGTCATCCGAACGCCTCCCTACTATGACGTCCAGACTACGAACCGGCCACGGACACCGCCCACACACCACCCACACAACCAGGACCGTGTGATGCGGTGGCGAAAAACCTCGCTGCGAATGACTGGCGTTGACCGAGAGCCCGGGAGGGCTCACGATCCTTGGCTCTGGTTCTGGGGTGGTTGTCGGAGGACCCGCTCGGGGACCCTCGCCGCGCAGGGGGTTTCCCTAGGTTTGGCCGTCTCCCCCGATAGCGTACCCGACCGCGTCTTCGAAGGTCATGGCTTCCCCTTCGGCGCGCGCTTCCCCGAAGGCAACTTCGCCCAGGGCCTCACGTGCCTCGGACACCGTGCGTTCCCGGAGGGTGGGATCCGTCACGTAAAAGTTGTAGACGAAAGCCCCAACCTCCCGCAGCGAGGTCTCGGCCGCGCCGAGCAAGACCGCGGCGCGGCGCGGGTCGTGTCGCTGGGAGGACACCGCCGCCAGGGCCTCCAGAAAGTGTGCCAGGTTCGCCCGGTCCCTCGTCCAACCGGAGAGTCGTATCCCCTCCTCCAGGGTACTCGCAGCACGCCCGAGATCTTCCCTGACGAGCGCCAGTTGCGCCAGGTTGTAGAGTGCCACGTAGGTGCAGAGGGGATCCTGCCTTCGCCTGGCGGAGTCAAGCCCTTCCCCAAAACGCCGCTCGGCCTCGGCCAGGTTCCCGCGCGCGAGCAGCGTCGTGCCCAGCCAGGTACGGGTGAGCGAAGCTACGGCGTCCTCCTCGGCCCCCTCGAAGAGGACGAGGGCCTTCTCCATGCGCCGGGCCGCCTCCTCGAAATCGGGACGGACGAGCTCCACCAGCCCTGTGCCGGCCCAGGAGTAGGCTTCCGCCAGCGCATCTCCCGCCCGCTGAGAGTAGCGCAGGGCACCTTCCCAGTTCCCTCTGGCGGCCGGGTAGTCGGCCAGCGTGTAACACATCGTGGCCACCGTCAGAGACACCCTGGCTTTCAGAGGATAGGGGAGATCACGTGTGAGCACGGTTTCCGCCAGGCCCCGGCCCTCCCTGTGGTGGCCACGCACCCACCAGAATAGCCAGAGCGACCAGCACAGGCGTGCGGCAACCTCCGCCTCCTCCGACTCCAGCGCCCACAAGATGGCCGCACGAAGGTTACCGTTCTCGCGCTCGAGGCGTTCCAGCCATTCGCCTTGCCGGGGCCCCCACAACTCCGGGTACCCCTG
>DASUPX010000370.1:0-6128 GCA_036280905.1 Rubrobacter sp.
ACGATTACGACCCCGGTGACCCCGTACCCACGGTGGGCGGCGCCGTCCTCCTGGCAGACATCCACCGTCCCGGACCGCGGGACCAGAGGGAGATCGAAGCCCGCCCCGACGTGCTCTGCTACACGGGCCAGGCCCTCGAGAGCCCATACACCGTTCTCGGATCCGTCTCCGTTACGCTGTTCGCGGCCTCTTCGGCGCCTGACACGGATTTCGTGGCCCGGCTCGTGGACGTCTATCCCGACGGGCGGGCCATCTGCGTCTGCGACGGCATCCTGCGCGCGAGCGCCAGGGAGAGTTATCAGGCGCCCGGTGTAATCAGGCCAGTGTCACCATCCCCCATCAAGCCCGGACGGGTCTACGAGTACGTTATAGACCTGTGGGGGACGGGCATCACGTTCCTCCCCGGGCACAGGATAAGGGTGGAAGTTACCTCCAGCTCCCATCCCCGCTGGGAGCGCAACCTCAACACCGGGGAGGGGGCCTTCGACTCCTCGCGCACGGAGGTGGCGCACCAGACCATCTTCCAGGACGCGGAACGACCGAGCAGGATCACATTGACCACGGTAGAAGGGTAGAGGATGAAAGTCTCGAAAGCGGTCCTGATCACTGGCTGTTCCTCCGGCATAGGATGGGCCACGGCAAAACGCCTCGCGGACGTGGGCTGGAGGGTCTACGCCACGGCCCGCGACCTGGAAAAGATAGCCCCCCTGAAGAAAAGCGGCTGCAGGCTGCTCTCCCTCGACGTGACCGATGAATACTCCATGTCCTCCGCCGTCGAGGAAGTGGAGCGGGAAGAAGGCGCCGTCGGCGTGCTCGTCAATAACGCCGGGTACAGCCAGTCAGGGGCCGTGGAGGCCGTGCCCATGGAGAAGGTCCGCAAACAATTCGAGACCAATGTGTTCGGGCTGGTGCGCATGTGCCAGCTAGCGCTGCCCGGGATGCGGAGGCAGGGATTCGGCAGGATCGTCAACCTCTCCTCCATGGGCGGAAGGCTCACCTTCCCCGGCGCTGGCTTCTACCACGCTTCCAAGTACGCCGTCGAGGCCGTAAGCGACGCCTTGCGGTACGAGGTGGCGGGTTTCGGCATCAAGGTCTCCGTCATCGAACCCGGCCTGATCCGGACCGGTTTCGCGGACACCGCCGTGGGCTCGATAGGCGGGCAGGACGATGGTCCTTACGCCGGCTTCGACGAGGCCGTCGCGAGGGTGACGACAGAGAACTACGAGCGAGGCCCCGTCTCCAGGCTGGCAGGAGAACCCGAAGCCGTCGCCGAGGCCATAGAGCAGGCGATCTCCGCCAGCAACCCCCGAAGCCGCTACGCCGTTACACCTTCCGCGCACCTATTTATCGGGCTCAGACGTCTCCTGCCCGACGGTGCGTGGGATGCCGCGTTGAGGACGACCTATCCACAACCAGGGAGGTAGAGGGTGCAGATAGAGGGGACCACGTTCCTCGTGGCCGGAGGTGGCTCGGGCCTCGGCGCCGCGACCACCGACATGCTCGCCGCCTCGGGCGCCCGCGTGGTCGTCGCCGACCTGAAAGGTGAGGCCCCGGAGAACGGCCGCTTCGTCGAGACCGACGTTACCGACGAGGGGAGCGTGAGGTCGGCCGTCGATGAGGCCCGGGGGCTGGGAGAGTTTCGCGGCGCCGTAAACTGCGCCGGGGTCGCCAGCGCCGAGAAGGTGCTAGGGAGGGAGGGCCCGCACTCGCTCGACTCTTTCTCGAAGGTCGTGCAGGTCAACCTCGTCGGCACCTTCAACGTCATCAGGTTCGCGGCTGAGGCTATATCTCGGAACGAGGCGCTGGAGAGCGGGGAGCGGGGCGTAATCGTCAACACGGCCAGCGTGGCGGCGTTCGACGGACAGATCGGGCAGGTCGCCTACGCCGCGTCGAAGGGTGGCGTCGTCTCCCTTACGCTGCCCGTGGCCCGGGAGCTCGCCGGCAGCGGCATCCGCGTCATGACAGTAGCACCGGGTATCTTCGACACCCCCATGATGGCCGGCCTCCCAGAAAACGCCAGGGTATCACTGGGAGAACAGGTACCCTTCCCCTCCCGACTGGGCAAGCCCGAGGAATACGCCGCGCTGGTCAAACACATCATCGAGAACGAGATGCTCAACGGCGAGGTCATAAGGCTGGACGGCGCCATCCGGATGGCACCAAAGTAGGTTTCAGGCATCAGGAGTAGAGTGCTCCTGATGCCTGTGGCCTTCAATCACCCGGGGTTAGGTCTTTCCGAAGATCCGTTTCAGGACTTGTAGCCCAGGATTTTGCCCAACGGGGCGAGTACCGCGAAGAGTAGCTTTTGGATCGGCCATGGCGGGCTGGCTAGACGGAACACGTCCGCGTACTTCCTGGCGATGACCGCTGACTGCAGGAGGTTGGGGACGCCCTTTTCGTCTGTCTTCCCTTCCGAAGCGAGGCCGAACACGGTCTCGAAGAAGGCCGCCGTCTCCAGCGCCGGACGGGTCTGCCAGTTGACGCGCACACCGGCCTCTTCGGCCCACATCTGGTGCCTGGAGCCCTCCACGATGACGAGCGTCTCGCCCTTCTTCAGGACCCTATGCCCGCCGTAGGCAACGACGTGGAGCTCACCGGCCAGAACCCGGAAGATCTCCTCCTGCGAGGGATGGTAGTGGGTGGGCGGCCTGGAAGGCGACGGGGTCGTGTAGACCGACTCGACCTCCAGCAGCCCGCCGGCCGTGTCCCCTGAGGTCCGGCGGAAGATGATCCGCTGCCCGGTTATGGGGTTTTCGAGCACCTCGCCTCTCTTCGCCATGCCTCCGCCTTTCTGATTTTGGGGCTGATAGCTGGTCACTCCGGCGTATTTTATGCGCGCTTTCGCAACTTCTCCGAAGCGTCGGTCGGTGAAGGTTCCGCTTTGCGGAATTCGGGAGGAGGTTGGCTTACCTGGTGGTCACGCCTCCTTCTTCAGGGCTTCGATCTCGTCCCACGGGATGCGAGGACGGACCAGGTTGCGTCTGCCCAGGTACCCTGCCGAGGCCCTGCGTACGCTGCGAATCATGTGCACCGTGCCGAGGAGTCCCCCCGTTCCTATGCTCGGAACGAACTTCTCGGGCGTGAAGGTGTGGCCGTCATCCGACTCTTCGAGCCTTCCCCTGAGGAGAAATATCTTCTGGTTCCACAGCTCTTCGTCGTGGTTGTGAAAGAGCAGGCTGGCGGGGCCGGCCTGAACGTCCGTCTCCCCCGGGAGGTCGATCCTGAAGATCTCCACCGGGCGGTCCAGCTCGGGTCGGCAGCGGATGCTGTAGGGGTACCCTTCGCCGTCAGCGGTGTTTAGGACGGCGCTCTCGAACAGCGGAAGGTACTTCTCGATCTCAGCCCACATGGTCGACCTCCTCTGGCTGCTTCGCGAAGTCGCCGCCTGGCCAGACCAGAATCCGGCGCGGCCTAACGTAGATGTAGAGCCTCATGTAGTACCAGTCCATGGGAGAACGCGTCAGAAAGTTGGAGCCGTACGCCTTGCCCGCAGGCTGCATCCGCCAGGTCCTCTGCCAGTACTCTTCCAGGTCGTACGGGCTCGTGTGGATCACCTCGGGCACCACAGCATCGCCCTGTACGAGCACCGCCGGGGGATCGTCTAGCCTGCTCGCGGTGGGATCGGAGAACAGCAGCGAGACCCTGCCGTCGCGCCGCGCGTTGAAGGCCTTGTTCGGAAGTCCGATCGAGGTGGTCAGCACGAACCGCTGTTCCTCCGGCTGCCACAGCGTTATGAGAGGCCAGGTGATCGGCGTGCCGTCGCGGGCGAGGGTGGAGAACTCGCAGGTTCGAAACTCCCTGAAGACCTCGTCCACCTCCGGTGGCAGGGCGAACCTGCCGCCGGACGGCGCCACGTCCTGTGCACCTTCTTCTCTATGCCCGGGCATCGAGCCTCTCCTCTCCTCAGGTGTGCTCACGTCGCGCATCTATCTCGCTCCCTTCCTGTGCATGAAGTAGTTTTTCACACCGAGCACATCCGCTTCTCCGACCACCCTGAAACCGAAGCGCTCGTAGAAGCCGACGTTGATGGCCTTGTCCGTCTCCAGGTAAGCGTCGTCGCGCGCGGCGTCCGTCTGGGCGCAGAAGACCTGCATGAGGCGTCCCCCCACGCCCATGCCCTGCAGGTGCGCGTCGACGGCCAGCGGCCCGAGGTGCCAGTGGCGCTCCTCGGGGTCATGTTCGCCCCACACGCCGAGCCAACTCATCACGCGCGCGGCGGGGCGGGGACCCAGACGGAGCAGTGTAGGCAGCAGCGACAACTGCTGTTTCAGGTCTGGGCGGCACCCTCCCGGGGACATCATGCCGCATACCCCGACAACGGCGCCCTCTTCGTCGCGCGCCACGAAGGCGTGCGACAGGTCCCTGGCACGAAACGCCGCCGACATCAGGATACGGAGCCTCTGGTGCCTGATCTCCGGGTCTTCCCCGAAGGCTGCGACGTGTACGGGGTTGTCGAGCATGCCGCGCGAGAGTACGCCAACGACCTCTTCGATATCCGAGGGGTCGAGCGGACCGATCTCCAACCCGTCCAACCATGTGCCTTGTCCGGTAATACTGTGCATTGCCTTCTCCTCTCGTTTACCGTACCTGGATTATGGTCGTGGCGGGTGGTCTTCTGCCATCCACAAAGCCCCCACACTTCCCCCACAGTGAAGATGTGTGGGAGCAGATCCCGGGCGCGGCTCTCCCATACCGTTGTGTACCGGGATTTCGGATGCTGGTAAGCTTGCAAACTATGGAGAGAGAAGGCGGCGCACAGCGGCGCGAAGGTCGCACCGTCGGCAGGGGGAACAACGAGAATGGGCCCTCGTTCGGTACGATGCTCAGAGAACTTCGCGTCACGGCCGGGCTCACACAGGAGGAGCTCGCTTCTCGGGCCGGCCTAACCGCCAAAGCCGTCAGCGCCCTGGAGCGGGGCGAGAGACGGCGGCCCTACCCACACACCGTGAGGGCGCTATCCGAAGCCCTCGAGCTCTCCGAGCAGGATCGCGGCTCCCTCCTCTCCACCGTGCCCGGGCGCAACGCCGAGTCGCCCGCCGCCGACGGGCGGCCCACGTTGCTGCCCGTCACGCATACCCCTCTCCTGGGGCGCGAGCGGGAGCTCTCGGAGATCGGGGATTTCCTCGGCGGCGTCAGGTTGCTGACGTTGACGGGCCCGGGCGGCGTTGGCAAGACCAGGCTGGCACTCGAGGCCGCCCGGCGGGCGGAGGGCCTCTTTTCCGACGGCGTGGCCTTCACCGGGCTCGCCCCACTGGAGGATGCCGCGCTGGTGGTGCCGACCGTCGCGCAAACACTCGGGCTGAAGGAAGCGGAGGGCAGGAGCAGGCGCGAGGCCCTCCACGCCTACCTGAGGGAGAAACGGTTTCTGCTCGTGCTGGACAACCTCGAGCACCTGCTGGAGGTCGTCCCAGAGATCTTGGCCCTCATCGAGGCCTGCCCGGGCCTCACGGTGCTCGCCACGAGCCGGGCGCCCCTGAGGGTCAGGGGGGAGCAGGAGTATCCCGTCGGCCCGCTCGGGACGCCAGACCCGAGCCTGGCCCCGCGGGTGGAGACGATCGCGGAGACCCCAGCGGTCGGGCTCTTCGTAGATAGGGCGAGAGCCGCGTCTCCATCCTTCGATCTCACGGAGGTCAACGCCGCGGCCGTAGCCGCGATCTGCTGGCGCCTCGACGGCCTACCGCTGGCGCTCGAGCTCGCGGCGGCGAGGGCCAGATTTCTGGGGCCGACGGCGCTCCTCTCCAGGCTAAACAGGGCGCTGGAGGCCGGGGGGGCGAGGGACCTTCCGGAGCGCCAGCGCACGATGCGTAGCACCCTCGACTGGAGCCACGACCTGTTGCACGCCCCCGAGAAGGAGCTCTTCAGGAGGCTCTCGGTCTTCGTGGGGGGATGGACGCTGGAGGCGGCCGAGAGGGTGGGGGCTGCCGGCCTGGTCGAGGCCGAGGACGTGTTCGCCTTTCTCGGTAACCTGATCGAGCAATCTCTTGTCGAGGCGGAAGGGATGGCCGACGGTACCGTTCGCTACGGCATGCTCGAGCCGGTGCGGCAGTACGCCCTGGAGAAGCTCGAGGATTGTGGGGAGGAAGTGGCGATGAGGCGTCGTCATGCCTCGTTCCACCTGCGTTTTATGG
>DASUPX010000371.1:0-7895 GCA_036280905.1 Rubrobacter sp.
ACTCCATCGTGGAGGTCATGGTTGCGATCGTGGTCCTGACCGTCGCCATAGTTCCTATGGCCGGCATGTTCGGTGCGGCGATAGAGGCCGCCGATGCGGGCGGAGAATACGACAGGGCGCGGTCCTGCGCGGTCCAGAGGCTGGAGCAGATAAAGAGCCTGCCGTACGAGTCGGTCGAGGCCGGTTTGCCCGATGGTGTCTGCGAACCGATCGGCCTTCGGTACGATGTGGCCACCTATCCGGTTGGCACCGACCTCGCCACCGGCCCGGGGGAGGCAGGGTTGACGATGGTGACCGTCACGGTCGATTCGGACGGAATTTCCTACGGCATCTCCGGGGTCGTGTCGAGGTGGTGAGGCGGCATGGGCAAGCGGGGTTCACGCTCGTCGAAGTTCTGGTCGCAGCTTCGATGATGTTCGCCGTGCTCTTCGCGCTCTACGCGGTATTCGATGTCAGCGTCAGGGCTTTCGGATACGGCGGCGACAGGGTCGAGGCCGTCGCCAACGCCAGGCTCGTGATGGACAGGATGACGCGTGAGATCAGGGTCGCCTACCCCTACGATCCAACGGCGGACCCGCCCAGGAGGCACCTGTTTCTGAACCCGCTCGACCCCACGGAGCCGGCGGTGCCGACCGCGACGCGTCTCGCCTTCGGCAACGAGACGACCGGAGACCGCAAGATCGGGGCCTCCGAGGTGATCGGCTACTACTCGAGCGGCCAAGATCTGAAACGGTCGAAGGGTGGCAGCGTCCAGACCCTACTCGACACGGTCGCCACGAACGGGCTGCGCCTGACCCCGTGCCGGACCGCGGAAGATTGTCCCCCTGCCGTGGCCTTGACTGACGAAGCCGCAGTCCGCCTCCTGCGCATAGAGCTGACCGTCGAGGTGCAACGGCGCGGGGAAGACCCCGCAAGACAAAGGCTGGCCACCGACGTTTACCTGCGAAACCGGGTGGTCCCGCGATGATTACACGTCTCCGGCGAGAGGAACGGGGGATGGTGCTTGGGCTGACCATCATCATCGTTCTGGTTGTGGGGGTGATGGGGGCCGGGCTTCTGACCTTTGTTTCCGCCGACCTGCAGTCCATCGTGGCCGTCAACAAGGGAGAGCAGGCCCTCCAACTGGCCGAGGCGGGCATCGAGGTTGCGAAGTCACATCTTGCCAACGACCCCGGCCCGACCGACTGGTCCTCGGGCGAACTCCACGCGCAAGGCGTAGACGCCAACTCGGTCACCGTCACCATCGACCAGAACGCCGGATCTTTCGAGGTCGTCTCCACGGGCCAGTACGGCGAGACGAAGCGCAAGGTCGAAGCCGTCTTCGAGGTCCAGGATGGTGATCCCAGGCTCATCGGATGGCGGGAACTCTACGAGTAGCGATCGGGCTACAGGTTTCAGGTTTCAGGAATTCTACCTGACGCACCCTCCCGAGTTCGTCTCCGCTCATTGTTTTGTCAGCTAGTGTTGACACGCTCCGTGCTGTCAACTATAGTTGACGTATGGACGAGTCGGTTGGGACACGGGTTGGTGGGCCTGAGGATCCGCGGGCTGGGTTGGAGGCCGTTGTGGCGCTCAGGCGGACGCTGGAGGCGTTGGAGGCTGCGCAGGTAGAGAACGCGTTCGTTGCGGGCTGGTCGTGGGCCCGGATCGCCGAGGTTCTGGGGGTGAGCCGTCAGGCCGTACACAAGAAGCACGCGGCGAGGATCAGGGCGAGGTATCCCGGGAGACCGCCGGGGGGGAAGGAGGGGGGCGGATGATCTTCCACCGTTTCACGGGAGAGGCCCGAGGCAGCGTGGAGGCCGCGCTCGAGGAGGCCAGGATGCTTGGCCACGACTCCCTGGGCGATGAGGACCTTCTGCTCGGCATTCTCTGCACCGGAGAGGGGGTAGCAGCCGAGGCCCTGGAATCGTTTGGGGTCACGCTCGAGGACGCGAGGGGGGAGTCGGAGGCGATGCTCTCGGGGGCGCTCGCTTCGATCGGGATCTCGCTGGAGGAGATCAGGAAGGAAGCGGGGGACGCTTTCGACCTGCGGCTACCCGAGAAACGCCGCATACCCTTCGCCCCTGGGGCGAAGAAGGTTCTGGAGCGGGCGCTCGCGAGGGCGGTGCGGCTCGGGGACAGATACCTGGGAACCGAACATATCCTGCTCGCCATCCTGGAGAACGCCGAAGGCACGGCCGTCAGGATGCTGGCGCGACTCGGCGTCGCACCGGAGGCGCTGGAGGAGCGCCTGTTCGAGCTGCGCGGCCGGGCTGCTGGCTAGCGTGGGGTGTTAGATTCTCCCGTCTCTGTAAACAGACCCCGGTCTTTCGCCGTCCGGAACGCTAGAATGCGGTTATGGAGGAGAGAGAAGAACGCGGTGGGGCAGTCAGGGTCGGGATGGTCTGGGGCGGCATCGGCGGGGCGGTGGGGCTGCTAGTCTCGCTGCTCGGTTCGCTGATCGGAATCGTCGTCGCCGTCTTTATCGGGATTTCGTGCGGGAAGCGGGCCGCCGCTGCCGGGCCGTGGGCCGGGGCCGTCTCCGGGCTCGTGGCCGGGGCCATCGTCGCGCCCGTGTACGCGCTCGGGTCCACCATAGGGGCGCTCTTCGCCGCGCAGGAGATAGGGGCCGCGAGGTTGGCGCAGACGCTCTCAGAGTTGCTCGGGTCGAACGTTTCGGCCGACGAGGCGTGGGCCTTCATGCTCATAAGCCTCGTCCTCTCGGCGGTGATCGAGATCATTCTTCTGACGGGGGTCGCAGCGGCCGCGGGAGCCTGGGCAAAGAGGGGCTAGCGGGCGCGCTATCGTCCGGCGGTCGGCCTATTCCGTTCTGGCCGCCTCCGCCGCCGTGTCGCCGAAGACGAGCCCACCCTCGTCGGGGCGCTCTACGCCGGCCTCGTCGAGCCGGCGGTCCTTCTGGTATTTGCGGATCGCGGCCTTCAGCGTGCCGAGGCCGAGGGTGGCGCACCTGGGCCGCGAGGCAACGACCTGGCGGCCGAGTTGTTCGATCATCTCGTTGTAGTCCATGTCGAGAACCTGCTCCATGGTCAGGTTGCCCCTGTGGACCTCTTCCAGGATCATGCTGCTCGCCGCCATGCTGATCGTGCAGCCCTCGCCCTCGTAGGTGGCGTCCCCGATGTGCTCCTGGTCTTCGGCGCCCTTGAAATACACCGTGACCACATCCCCGCAACCGGGATTACCCCCCGGCATGGTCACGTCTGCGTCCTCCAGCGCACCCCGATGCCGCGGCTTCTCGTAGTGATCGAGCAGCACCTGTATCTGCAACTGCCTGTCCAACAATCAACCTTCCACTGTGGTGTCGAATACCTACCGACGATGATTCTATCGCAAGTGGGTCGGGGGGCTCGGTAATCTTGCTACAGTTTGATACACTCGCCCCATGAGAGTCGGAATAGTCGGTCTGCCAAACGTCGGCAAGTCAACGGTCTTCAACAGCCTCACCCGCGCGGGCGCCGAGGCGCAGAACTATCCCTTCACGACCATCGACCCCAACCTGGGCGTCGCCGCCGTGCCGGATAGGCGACTGGACGCGCTGGCGAAGACGATGAAGAGCAAGCGCGTGGTTCCCGCCACGGTCGATTTTGTGGATATCGCCGGGCTGGTGCGCGGCGCGAGCTCCGGTGAGGGGCTTGGCAACCAGTTTCTCGGGCACATCAGGGAGTGCGACGCGATAGCGCACGTGGTCCGTTGCTTCGAGGACGAGAACGTGGTGCACGTGCACGGCGGCGTCGACCCCGAGGGCGACATCGAGACCATCGACACCGAGCTACTGCTCGCCGACCTGGCCACCGTGGAGCGGCGGCTCGAGCGGATCGGGCGGGCGGCGAAGGGCGGTGACGCCGCGCTCCGGGCCGAGGCTGACGAGCTGGAGCGGCTGAGGGATCATCTCTCCGACGGTAGCCCGGCGCGGGCCTACCCGCACTCGGAGACGCTCGCGGAGGCCATGGACGCCCTCATCACCGCCAAGCCCACGCTGTACGTGGCAAACGTGGACGAGGAGTCGGTGGCTGAGGGAAACACCTACAGCTCGCGGGTCGAGAAGCTTGCGGCGCGCGAGGGCGCCGAGGCGGTCCGCATCTCCGCGAGGCTCGAGGCCGAGGTGGTTGACCTCCCGGAGGAAGAGGCCACCGAGTACTTGCAGATGCTCGGGGTCGAGACCACGGGTTTCGAGGAGTTCGTACGGTCCGCGTACAGTTTGCTGGGGCTCGTCACCTTCTTCACCGCGGGGGAGAAAGAGAGCAGGGCCTGGACCGTCAGCCAGGGTTCCACGGTACGTCAGGCCGCGGGCCGCATCCACACGGACATGGAGCGCGGCTTCATCGCCGCCGAGGTCGGGGGCTGGCAAGATATCGTCAACGCCGCCTCCTGGGCAAAGGCCAGGGAAGAGGCGAAGGTACGCCTCGAAGGCCGCGACTACCTCATAAAAGACGGCGACACCGTGCTCATCCGCTTCAACGTCTGAGCCACATGCCACCCTTCGTCAGGCCCGGAAGGCCCCTCGCCCGGTCCCGCCTCGCGCTCGTCACGACGGGTGGCGTGCACCTCCCCGACCAGCGGCGCTTCGACATAGACGACTTCGAAGGCGACTGCTCGTACCGTGAGGTCCCAGCCGACGCCGAAGAGCTCACTTGGACCCACGCCTACTTCCGTCCCGACGAAGGCTCCGACCTCGACGCCGTCTTTCCACTAGAGACGCTGCGGCAGCTGGCCGAAGAAGGCCTCGTGGGCGGGCTCGGACCACGCCACTTTTCCTTCATGGGCGCCATACACGACCCGACCCCCCTCGTGGAAGAGACGGCCCCCGAGGTCGCCCGAAAGCTGATCGAGGACGGCGTCGACGCGGTGTTGCTAACGCCCTCCTGACCCCTGTGCCACCGGTCCGTCGGGCTGGTCAGCAACGCGATCGAGCAGCAGGGCATCCCAACCGTCACCCTTGCCATGGAGCACGGCGTCGGGGCGCCGCGGGTCGGCTTCGTGCCGCATCCTTACAACCTGCCGATGGGCGAACCCGGTGACCGGGAGGGCCACAGGAAGGTGGCCCTCGCTGCGCTCGCGCTACTCTACGACCTGGAGGAGCCAGGAGAGGTGGCGCTCTAGGTTTCGGGCTTGGGGTCGCCGTTGCGTCTGACAGGTGCAAAGGTGGGTGACGTTGCAGGTTGGTATTTGTGTGTTTGCCGACGCCGGAGGTTGGCCGCTAGAGTATACTCACGAGGCGTAGACCCTGTACAAAGGTGAGACCGTGGTCCTGTTGCTGGTTTTTTTCGTTGCGCTTTTCATGATCGTCTTCCTCTTCCTGCTGCCCATTCTCTTCTCGCTGCAGGCGGTAGGAAGCCTGTTCGTCTATCCGCGGCAGTTGCGGGCCATCTTCGGGAACAAGATCCTGCGCCGCAACCACGCCCTGGAGCACGCGACCATCGTGGTGATGATGGAGAGGGAGCCAGGCCGCCGTCTCAACGGGTTCTCGACCGACGACGGCTTCTTCGTTCAGGGCGTGCGCTCGCTGGCCGAGGTCGAGAGCGCCGCGAGGGAGGCCATACGGAGGCTCCACAACGGCGAGAAGAAGCTCGCCGTCCACCGCAACTGCGGCACGACCATAGTGGCGGCCAACCTGCTCGCCGCGGTCTTCTTTCTGGTCGCGCTCGGCGTCGGGCTGTATCTGGGTTGGCCCCTTTACCTCCTGATCGTGGGCAGCATCATCCTCGCCTTCGCGCTGCGCGTCCCCCTAAGCCTGCTCCTGCAGAGGTTCGTCACCACCGACGCGGACCTGTCGAACGCCGAGGTCGGATGGGTCGAGCCGGCAAACCCCGCCGACCTGAAGAACGGCATCTTCGGACTTCTGCTCGCCGCCTCCACCGTGCAGGTGCGCGTCTTCCATACGGACCCTGAAGCGGTCGAGATCATCCGCGACGACGGCGCCATAGTCCGTTAGAGATCTTCGCTGAACTTTCCTGGTTTCTAGAAAGGGGATCATGGATAACCCCCGTACTTTCGACGTCCTCATAGTGGGCGGAGGGCAGGCAGGCATACCCCTCGCTTACAAACTTGCGGCCGAAGGCATATCCGTGGCGCTGGCCGAGCGCAGGGACCTCGGCGGCTCCTGTGTGAACTTCGGATGCACGCCGACCAAGGCCGTGATCGCCTCGGCAAGGGTCGCCCATCAGGCGCGTCGAGCGGGCGAGTACGGGCTCGAGATACCGGAGGTGCGCGTCGACTTCCCGGCCGTGCTGCAGAGGGCCAGAGAGATAGTGGAGCTCAAGCGCGGCGGACTGGACAGGGGCCTCGAAGAGGCTGACAACCCGACCCTGATCCGTGGCCACGCCCGCTTCGAGGGCCGCGAGGACGATGGCTTCAGGCTGCGCATCGGCGACGAGCCCGTGCTAGCCGGTCAGGTCGTCCTGGATACCGGCACGCGCACGCTGACGCCGCCCATAGAGGGCCTGGACGACGTTGATTACATCGAGTCGGGAAACTGGCTGGAGAAGACGGAGCTCCCCGAGAGCCTCGCCGTGATCGGGGGCAGCTACATCGGGCTGGAGATGGCCCAGTTCTACAACCGGATGGGCAGCAGCGTCACGGTGGTCGTGGGACGCTCCGACCACGTGGCCCCCCACGAGGACGACGACGTGACAGAGGCTCTCCACGCCATCCTGGCAGAGGAAGGAATCGAGTTCGTGTTCTGCGAACGGGCCGAGAGCGTTGTCCGGGGAGACGACGGCCTTACCCTGACGCTCGACGGCGGGGACCCCGCCGAACTCGACGTCTCACACCTCTTCGTCGCGACCGGCCGACTGCCGAACACCGACGACCTCGGGCTCGAGAACATAGGGCTTGAGACCAACAAGGGGATCATCGAGGTTGACGAGCGCCTGGCCACCCCCGTCGAAGGGGTCTGGGCCGCCGGGGACATCAGGGGCGGTCCCATGTTCACGCACACCTCTTGGGACGACCACAGGATCCTCGTCTCCCAGATGGCGGGTGACGGCTCCCGCACCACGGAGAGGGTCGTGCCCTACGCCATCTTCACCGACCCCGAGCTTGGCCGCGTCGGCATGACCGAACACGAGGCCAGAGAGGCCGGCTACGAGGTCGAGGTCATGACCTTCGATATGCAAAAGGAGAAGGGCAAAGCACGCGAGATAGGCGAGAACAAGGGCCTGATAAAAGTGGTAGCGGACGCCACCGATCGGCGCATCCTGGGCGCCGCCGTCCTGACCGCAGAAGGCGCCGAACTGGTCCACTCCTACGTGGACCTGATGAACGCCGACGCTACCCTGGATGTCCTCCAGAACGCCATCCACATCCACCCGACCCTACAAGAAGACATCCAGAGCGCCGTCTTCTAGCCCGGCGCTACCCACACAAAATGTGGGGGCGGTTCGTGATGCGCAAGACATACTTCTACGCACACCAACTACGTAGGGGCGGATCGTGAACCGCCCAACGACGACCCGCCCCTACATCGGTCCGGATGTGCCCGACATCGCTTCCAGCTCGGTAACGACCCTGTCGAGTTCTTCGACCACGGGCCCATCACCCCGCAGGGTGTCCACCACGGCGCGGTAGTACCAGAGCGTCCCATCCTTCCCCCCGTTGAACCGCGTCCACAGGTCTTCGCCTACGGACCTGTAATCGGATAGCACGGCGCGCGCGTTGTGCAGTTTATCCGCGGAGGAGACGAGCCGTACCGAACCGGAAGCGTCCCCGAGGTGGGCCAGGTATCGCTCCTTACGCTCGCGCCAGGGCGGTTTCGGGTCCTCGTAGGTGTCCGTGCAGCCGTCTACTATCTCCGCGACCTGGTCACCGAACCGGGCACGGATCTCCTCTAGGCGCTCCTCGCCGCCCTGGTCTTCGGGGGCATCGTGCAGGAGGGCGGCGACCACCTCGTCTTCCGTGCC